>CAZTTD010000096.1:0-7067 GCA_964616925.1 uncultured Actinomyces sp. | reverse complement strand
CCTTGGTGGAATCGGAATGAGATTCGAACGCGAGGATGAACGCCCGCTACCCTACCCCCGGGGCACCCTCGCGATTGAGAGCGCCATACTCGAGCAAACAGATGGCGCCACCGGCGTAGATCATAACGAACCGTGGGGACCTCAAATTCTGCAGTGGCAAATGGACCTTGATCCGCAGTCCAGCCGGGACATATCCAACGCACTCCAGCAGGAAGCCGCGATGAAGGAGGGACTGTGTTCGAGCGCTGCAGGAGTGTTCGAGGAGCTAGCTCTGCGATTGGAATCAAACGAAATAGCAAAGGTTGCGCTTGAAAACTGGATAGTCCCTTGGGATTGGGAATACAGCCTTGAGCTGGGCTCACAGCTCCGACTCGTCGTATATGTTGAGAAAAATGAACAGCCAGCCGTAGTGGAAACCCTGTCAGACTGGGGTCTGTTCCTTGGTACGCCGGCGGATGAGGAAGCAGACTACGACGTCTACTATTCACGCCCCCAAAACTCCGTCGCGGGTGAAGCAGCCAGTAAAGTGTCTTCGCTTTTCCGGATTGTTGCACGTGAAGGCCAACGAGTCATCCGATCGACTGCGACCAATGATCCTTTCGACGAGGACGGTTGCCGTCCCACATCCGGTCTCGTCGCGTTCGGGCCGGTCCGCCCCAAGCCTGAAAGGGTGAGCTTGGACGATACAGGCGTTGCGCTGGGCGTTCCGCTGCGTCGCCTGTATGAGGATGAGCACTTGCTAGGGGCAATCAACCTGGCACTCAGTCAGATGGACATTCCGTACGTCGTCTCGGTTGATCAGGTTGTAGCCAAGACGTCTGGGTCTCACCTCGGGTACACGCTAGAGCTGACGGACACCCGAACCGGCACGGACGTGTCTCTAGCAGATGTCGGCTACGGCATCAGTCAGATTCTCCCTGTGATCATTGAGTGCGTCACCGCGGAGTACCGAGTTATCTGTATCGAGCAACCGGAGCTCCACCTTCATCCGCGTTTGGCTGCAAATCTTGCCGAGATCTTCGTAGAGTCGATTGACCGCGGGAACCAGATAATCGCGGAAACGCATTCTGAGGATCTTCTGCTGCGAACACAACGCATGATTCGTGAGGGCCGCATTAGCGCCGACTCCGTTTCCTTGCTTTATGTGGATAACGTAAATCAGCAGGGTGCAACGGTGCGCCAGATGCCCATGAACAAATCGGGAGATATTCTTGAGCGTTGGCCCCGCAGTTTTGACACACGTCTAGAAGATCTGCTGGGTTGCTGACATGTCGGAACATATGCCCGTTTTCGTCCCAACAGCAGTGGCTCCAGAAGCTCTATCGAGGTTCGGCAACAATGACCATAACCAAACGCACCGCTCCGCGGTTCGGGCACTTCGAGATCACGGCATTCTGGTGCTTCCCAAGTCCGGCGTCCGGGAAATCACGCAGACCCTGAACAACCTAAGCAACACCCAGAACACCCTTTGGAGAGAGCTAATCAAAGAGCTGAAGACGAAAGGTCGCCATGACACCCGCAAACAAGCAAGCTCAACGAAGAAGCTACTTGATTCGGCCATGTCCGCTGCGGATCCTGCCATCGAAATAAGACTAGGGCTTATCGACAGCGAACTCGAGCCGGCCTACAAATCGCACACACAGTCATCGGCGGACGCCAACGGCCGCATCGAGCTAGTGCGACTTCCCGACGTCTCTATTTCCAGTGCCATAAAGAACGCTGAGTCAAGCGAATGGTTCGCCGAAGGGACAGATCGCGAACTCGTAGCCAAAGCATTCCTTATTCCCCAAGCAGAACGTTCAAAGAACGTCCGAATTTTTGACCCATACCTATTTCACGACGTGCTCGGCGCCAGCGGCGGAGAAGAACGTAGCCATGCCGAGTGGTTGGTTTCGACCCTTGCCTCTTCAATGAGCAGGGATTCGGAATTGGAGTTGATTGCAGATGCACCAAGGGCCACCCGGCGAGACGGGAAGGGCAGAGAGCTACTGGACGACAACGGAAGAGCAATCCCGCTGAACGATGACGGAATCCGTGAAATACTGCGTTCAAAAATCGGCAAATGGATCAGGAACCCCCACACCGCACCGACGATTAAACTATGCCTAGTGCGGGGCGCCAAGAAACGGTTCCAGGATCGATTCATCGACTTCAGCGCTAGCACAACGTTCGACGTCAACCACGACTTCGACCGGCTAGGACAGAGTGACATCTGGCAACGACTCAAGTTCACCCGCATAACCAAAGAAGCCGAAATTGAGGAACTCCGTGCGGTGGCCAATGGCTACTTATCATCTAGGCCAATAGAGATCACTCTGCCAGACGGCCGCGCAAAGCCTAGGAATAACAGCGACCCAAACGTGCCCAAGTCACGTCGTCCTGTGGCGCCCCCCCGCGAGTAACGATTAAGCCCGGCCCGCACCTCGCGAATCTAACAAAGCAGAAGAAGAGACGCTAGCGACATTGCAGTGCCTATCCGAAGTCTCGCCCTCGGCTGCGTCCCACCGCCAAGCCAAAAAACGCGTTACGCGCGGTCCTGGTAGTCCAAGTCAGAATAACCTCTTGCCCGCAGGCGCCCAACAAACGAATCCAAAGGCCGACGGAGCAAGCTTGAAAACCATCTCCTACTTCCAAACGCCCTCACAGCAGCGGGACTGACCTTGTAATAGAACCTCACGAAACCGCGCCCGACCGATGAGAGCGACAATCGCTCATCCCTCCAACGCCTCAACACCCGTACTTCAGAACAATCGTAAGACCCATACACTGCGGTCGCCACGTAGCAGCCACCAGTGGCATTCTCACGACCGGATGGTCCGCCAGTCTGTGGCACCCCAGCTGCTCCGATTGAGCTTTGCAGACTACCAGATCCTCTAATCAGTGACTCCGGATCGACTTCAATTTCCACACCACCGGGTCTACTTTCAGCAAACGGCGTCAGCTCTGCCGATGCAAGCACAGACCCTCGAACTAGGTCCTCAAGCTCCTTTGTCCCCTCACCCGTGAGCGTGTTCCCATCGTTCTTCAGGATGACATCGGGTTCACCCGGAGACATCTTGACGTAGGCACGCCACGTGGACCCATCCGGGGCTTCAAATGACGGAGTGCTGAGGCCGTGTTCGCTAGCGATCCGCGCTACGGTACTCTGCGCCCGTTCGAAAGCGTCGCGATCCCAAATCTTCATGTGTCCGTCAAAACCGACTGATACCCCGGGAACGCCACCTATGCCGACGGGGAATCCGACAAACATATACGTCCGCCGTGGTAGGTCAACCAACAACATAGCAACGTCAAAAACCACGGAAACCTGCGTGTGCCGCACCGAGTACGCGCGCAACATATTCTTTCCCTGGAAGGCTCTGGGATCCTGCTTCCGCGCCCAATCAACCAAGGTGTTTCTCCAATAGTGCGGATCTCCGTACCAAACTTGGTCTAGTGGTAGCCCCGCCTCAAACCAGTCTGTCATTGCCCCTCCCAAATGCGACTCCACACTATTGGGTCCAGACTACGTCCCCAGAAGGCGCCAGCATGTAAAATACTCTGCGCTACCGCGTGCATCCAGTGTGAAAGAGGTTCTTAGGCGGGGGCGAGGGCGTTGCCGAGGCCAGCCGACCGATAACGTGCTGCACTTGTTTCGGCTATAGGAGACAGTCGCAGATCTGTGTATGGAGCGAGCTTCAATCCGCTTATCGGGAATCACCCACGTGCTCCATAGATTCCGAGATCGTAGCCCCACATTCTCGCCAGCCCACCGGGTACGGTTCTAGTCATGGGCTACAAGTCGGCTGAAGAGGACCATCGCAGCCAACTGTTGGCGAAAATCCAAGTCTTAGAGAGCCAGCTGGCGACTGCGCGAGCCCAGCTCGCCACCCTCGGCTCCAACGAAGTAACGCGCACCCCAACCCCGGAAACACCTGAGCGACGCACACCGCCCGTGCCCACAGCCCTGACCTCTCCCCCACCAGAAGCCACCCAACCCGCCCCAAACACACCCGCCACCCTACTGACACCACCCCCGGTCACCGCCGACTCCCCAATTGAGGACAAAATCGCCCTCTTCATGGCCCGCTTCACCGGCCGCACCGACGTGTACGCAACCCGCTGGGTCAGCAAAACCACAGGCAAACAAGGCTGGGGCCCGGCACTACGCAACAAATACAAACGGCAACCAACCCCCAAAGACTTCCTGCCCCTCACCACCTCAGTAGTCGACACCCACCTGCGCCGATCCACAGCCCACAACACCCACAATCACGACACCTTCCACGCCGGCATCTACCCCATGCTCCCTGGGGATCAGTGCCAACTCCTCGCGTGCGACTTCGACGACGGCAACTGGAAATCAGACGCCACCGCATACGTAAACGCCTGCAACAACGCCGGCATCGACACACTCACGGAAATCTCCCGCTCCGGAAGCGGCGCCCACGTCTGGATGTTCCTAGAACAACCCATGCCCGCCGCCCGGGTCCGCGCCGCCGGAATGTACCTCCTAAAAAGCGCGATGGCAACCAACCCGAGCATGAACTTCAGCAGCTACGACCGCTTCTTCCCCGCACAAGATACACTCTCTCGAAACCAACGCACCGGCACAGCTCTTGGAAACCTGATCGCCCTGCCATTGCAAGGTGACTGCCGCCGCCAAGGCACAACTGTCTTTGTGAACCCACAAACCTGGGAGCCCTACGCCGACCAATTCGCAGCGCTGTCTTCAACCCAACTGACCACCAAGTCCCAAAATCTCCGCCCTCGCAAGCAAAGAGACAAAAATGCGCGTAGGCCCAACCCACGAACTCCCGCCCCGCCCGCGCAAGGCAGAGTTGCGCGCCAACGCCAAACAGCACGTCGGCAAGAAGATCCGCCTACGCACGGACGCGATGGTTCGTATTCCCGAGGACGATCTGCCCGGCAACGTCCGCACCGCGCTCAAACACGTCGCCTCGATCGCGAATCCGGAGTTTTTCCGCAGGCAAGCATCCCGGATCAGCACTTTCGGTGTGCCGCGCTATGTGACGTGTTTCGAGGACGAGGACGGAGAGCTACGGATCCCCCGCGGTTTAGAGGACGAGGCACGGCAAATCCTAGAAGAATCAGGCTTCACCGTCACCATCTCACGACCACGGAAGAAACGGCCGCGCATCGACGTCGCATTCAAGGGCACGTTGCGTCCCGAGCAGAAAAAGAGCGTCACCCAACTCTCCCAACACCGCACAGGCGTACTGGTCGCACCACCAGGGGCCGGCAAAACCGTCATCGCGTGCGCACTGATTGCCCGCCGCAACGTCCCCACCGCAATCATCGTGAACCGCACCGAACTGTTGGAGCAGTGGCGCAACAGGCTCCAAGAGTTCCTCACCATCGAAGAAAAACAAATCGGACAACTAGGCGGGGGCCTACGGAAGCGGAAAGGCCAGATCGACCTGATCACCCTACAGTCCCTGTCCAGCCGCACGGGCGACCCGTCAATCTTGGAAGAGTACGGGCAAATCATCATCGACGAATGCCACTCCGTCGCCGCCCCCGCAGCAGAGGCAGCCCTTCGACAGGTGAACGCCCCACGGTGGGTCGGCCTTACCGCAACCCCGTACCGAGCAGACCGCATGGACGGACTAATCACCATGCAATGCGGCCCCATCCGCCACACCATGGAAACAGAAAACGCAACAGCGCGCCGCCTGCACATCCACGAAACAGAATTCACCACCCAAGAAACAAAAACAGACGGCCCCTCAATCCAAGCGATCTACGGTGAACTGGCTGCCAACCCAGCCCGCAACGCCCTGATCGTCTCTAAGGTGACCGAGGCCGTCAACTCCGGCCGCCACTGCCTAGTGCTAACCAGCCGCCTAGAGCACCTAGACAGACTCTCCGAAAAAATCGGGGAAGGAACCAACGCTCCGGTTGTCTCCCTGCACGGCAGGCTTGCCCCGCCAGTTAGGCGCGCCATACGCCAACAACTCTCCGAAATAGTTGAAAGCGGCGACCCATTCGTGCTCGTGGCAATGGACAAGATCGCAGGCGAGGGCCTAGACCTCCCAACACTCAACACCGTCTTCCTAGCAATGCCGATCTCATTCAAAGGCAGAATCATCCAACAACTAGGAAGAATAACCCGCACCACCAACATCACCACCACAGCCACAGCCCACGACTTCGCCGACCTCAACGTCCCCGTCCTTCAGAAAATGCACGCCCACCGCACCCGCACAGCCCGAAAAGAAGGCTTCATAACCGTTAGGGATTGACCGAAGCGCGAGAAGACTTTAACTCCCAGCACCAACCGCGGGAGTCCCTAGCAGACGCCGCCCTACCGTTCGCCACAACTGCCGGCGGGGAACAATAATGTTCTGGCCGCGAACGGGTCAAGCCGCTTCAAAAAGCCCGTGTTCACGGAGCGCCGAAAGTGCCGGGGGCGCTACTTCACGCCAACGTAGAGCCCCCACCCGCCTACCTAGCAGGGAGGTCGAGGAAGTCACCCAACCAAACCCGTACCTCATCCATCGTCTCCGCGCTCACTTGCCCAAGCGTGTCTCCTATGCGCGCTCGGCTGATGGCGCGGAGTTGTTCTGTCATCGCAAATCCGTTGACGGAACCGGAAATAGGTACGTGATTGGGCCAGTGCCGATCGACGCTGGAGATAGGAAGGACCAGCAGCATCGGCCAGTCGCGCCAAGTGTTCGCTGGCCTTGCCCCGTTTGAGTGGACACGTTTTTATGCTGCTTGTTGGTCCTTGGGGTGGTGGTTTAATTGTCGCATCTCATAGGTGACTGGGTCAATTTGGCCTAGCGCTGAGTGACTGCGCCGGCGGTTGTAGACCTCTTCGATCCACCGGCCCACGCTTTGTTTGGCGCGTTTCTTGGTGGCCCATACATGCCGGTAGTAGTACTCAGTCTTCAAGGTCGCGAAGAAAGACTCAGCCATGGCGTTGTCCCACGCGACCCCGGTGGCTCCCATGGACCGGACAATCCCGTTGTAACCGGTCCACTCGCGTATCTGACTTGAGGCATACTGCGTGCCTTTGTCCGTATTAAGCCGAATTCGGCTTAACTCAGATTATGCCGAGGAAA
>CAZTTD010000095.1:2608-7127 GCA_964616925.1 uncultured Actinomyces sp. | reverse complement strand
CTTGGTTGGCCACGGTTGACGAAGCGCCTTAGACGGCCACGGTTCAGGGGCTTGGTTGGCCACGGGTGACGAAGAGCCTTGGTTGGCCACGGTTTACGAAGAGCCTTAGATGACCACGGTTTGTGGGACGGGGCTTGGTAGGCCGCCGTTTCTGGAGGGGCTCTAGACGGCGACCGCGTCCAGGAGGAAGAGGGGCACCTGGTGGGGACCGGCTTCCATTCTCTTAGTCATGGAATGAATCGTCTCCACTGAGTCCACGCGGAACCCGGCGGCTTCGCACCACTTGGTTAGTTCGCCTCGGTCAAAACCGTGGTGTCCATTGAACTCTTCTTGGTCTCGGTGCCAGAAGCCTTCGTCCTCGTCCATATCGATAATCATGAGCCGCCCGCCCACGGGCAGGAGCGCGCGAATGTTGGTCAAAACTTGTTCGACGGCGTGGATGTGGTGGAACGCCAGCGACGAGAACACCACGTCCACCTCGACATCCGTCAGAGGCTCCTCCGAAAGATCCCACTGGAGCGCCCTCATCTGGCGGACCCGACCAGCCGCGGCGCGGGCGGTTCGCGGGTTCGAGCGGCGCGCATCGAGCTTCTTGTTCACCTCCGCAATCATCCCCGCAGAAGAATCGACAAGGAGCAGCTCTCTAAACAGATCCTGCGCTTCAAGCCCAAGTGCGGCTGTTCCGCAGCCATACTCGAGGCCGCGCAGACCGCCTATCTTGGTGTTGACGAGGGCATCAGTCATGTGGTCGTCGAGGGCGTTGCCTGCGCGGTCGACGAGGGCGTCCGTCGTGTGGCCGTCGAACGCGTTGCCTGTGCCGTCGTCGAGGGCGTTGCCTGCGCGGTCGCCGAACGCGTTACCTGCGCGGTCGCGAAAGGTGTTGTTTGCGCGCAACCGCGCACGAATGGCATCGGCAAATACTGCGTTGCGCTCCAGTCTGCGGGGCTTGTCCCAATGCGGCGCCGCCAAGTCGAATCGGTTCATCGGCCCAGCCTATCTGTTGGCGCGCGTGACGTAGTGGCGCGCCCGCTGAGCAGCAACGCGCCGGATAGCGATGCGCCGGATAGCACCGCGCCGAGCAGCGACGCGCCGAACAGCGACGCGCAAGCCAACGACGCCCCGAACAGCGACGCGCAAGCCAACGACGCCCCGAGCCGCGACGCCCTCGCCAAACCGTGACACGTGCGCCGACCTCTGGTTGTATAAAGGGAGGGGCCGGGCAGGCCCCAAAATCTTGCAAGGGAGAAGACGATGGCGAAGGTAGCCCTATACGACCAGGTCGGCGGACCGGAAGTCCTGTACATAGCGGACGTGGAAGAGAAGGCGCCGCGTGAGGAACGCGTTGCGGTGCAGGTGCAGGCCTCGGGGCTCAACCCATACGACGCCAAGGTCCGTTCTGGGTTTATCCAGTCGAAGGCGGCGTTTCCGCGAAGGATTGGCTCGGACATGGCTGGGGTCGTCACGGAGGTGGGCGAGGGCGCGGTGTATTGGGACGGCACTCCCATCGAAGTCGGTGACGCGGTGATGGGGCGCGCGTTCGGAGCGGTCGCGGATCGCGCTGTTGCGAAGGCGGACGGGCTGGCCCGTCGACCCGAGGGCGTTCCGGTCGAGGTCGCAGGTTCCCTAAACGTCGCTGGCCTCACCGCATTCTCCTGCCTGGTGACCGTGCCCGTGGGCCCCGAAGACACCCTCCTTGTAGGCGCCGCCAGTGGTGCTGTTGGAATGATCGTGTGCCAGCTCGCACTTTCACGCGGGGCCCGCGTGATCGGCACCGCCGGGAAGCGCAACTTTGAGTTCCTGACTTCCCTGGGCGTGACCCCCGTGCTTTACTGCGATGGCCTAGCGGAGCGCGTCAGCGACATCACGGAAGAAACAGGTCCCGTGACGGCGGTCGTGGACTGCCACGGAAGGGAAGCCCTGGACGCAGGGGTCGCCCTGGGTGTTCCGGTGGATCGAATGACCGCCACCGCAGCCTATGCCGCCCTGGAGGAACTAGGCGTGCAGAACGTCGACTTTGAAGCCCGGACTCCTGAGAACTTGGCCGCCCTCGCCAATGAAATTGCGGAAGGGCGCCTCACGGTCCCTATCGCGGGCAGCTTCGCGTTGGAAGACGTGGTTGAAGCCTTCGAAGCGCTGGAGAAGTCCCACGCTCCCGGGAAGATTGTCGTCATTCCGTAGGCGATGCGGCCGGCGTCTAATACGCAATCCCGAATACCCAAACCGCCAGGGTCATCGTTGTGATCGTGACGAGGACGAGGCCGATCCAGTTGAGCCAGAACCCGCCCTTCACCATCTCGGAGATTTTCACGTAACCCGTGCCGAATGCCACGGCGTTCGGCGGGGTTGCGACCGGAAGCATGAAGGCGCACGTCGCTGCTAACGCCACGGGAATCGTCAAGAGCAGAGGGTCGGCGCCAATGCCCAGTGCGATGCCGCCTGCCACCGGCAGGAACGTCGCAGCTGTGGCGGTATTGGACGTGAGTTCCGTGAGGAACAGGATCACCAGCGCGATAACCGCGACGATGAGCCAGACGGGAAGCGCGCCCAAGACCGTCGCCTTCTGCCCGATCCACTCCGTTAGTCCCGAGGACCCAAACTGGGCCGAGAGTGCCAAGCCGCCGCCGAAAAGGAGGAGCACACCCCAGGGAAGCTGTACGGCGTTCTGCCAGTCAAGCAACCGCACACCGCGCGCAGTCCCACTTGGCGTGATGAACAGAAGCAGGCCGATAAGCACGGCTATGCCTGCGTCAGAGATCGGCGGATTAGCCCACACCAGAGGGACCGCAATCCACAGGACGGCGGCGGAAACGAAGAGGATGAGCACACGGATCTCGCCTCTGGAAATTGGTCCCAGATCATTCAACTCATCATTGATAAGTTGCCGCCCACCGGGGATCTCTTTGATCTCTGGCTTGAACAGCACTCTTGTTAGCAGTACCCACGCTAGGAACATGAAGACCACGGCCAACGGCACGCCCACCAGCATCCACTGTCCGAACCCTATTTGGATGTCGAAGTTTTCATTCAGGTAGCCAACCAAGAGCGTGTTTGGTGGGGTGCCAATGATTGTGCCTAGGGATCCGATGGACGCGGAATACGCTATTCCCAACATGAGGGCTGTCCCAAAGTTGGACTTTATGATCCTCTCCCCACTATCGGTGACGGCTGGTGTGCCCATGTCCGGCACGACTTTCGCAACCAGCAGCAGCACCGACATTCCGATGGGCAGCATCATGACCGCGGTCGCCGTGTTTGACACCCACATGCTCAAGAATCCCGTTGCGATCATGAAACCAGCGATCATTGGCGCGGGCCTAGGCCCCATCATCTTCAGCGTCAGTAGCGCAATGCGCCTATGCAGATTCCATCTCTGCATGGAAAGAGCCAGCATGAATCCGCCCATGAACAGGAAGATCACGTCGTTGCCGTAGGAGGCCCCCACGTCCTTGATGGGCGTGTCCGAAAGAGTTGGGAAAACAACCAGCGGAACCAATGCGGTCGCGGGAATCGGCAGGGCCTCAGTCATCCACCAGACACCCATAAGGACTGCCGTTGCAGCCGTCAGACGCCCCGCGTGCGGAAGGGAGTCGGGGAGTAGAAAGTAGATTAGTAGAGCGAGGGCGAGGCCCCCAAACAAACCCGCCCACCTTCGCAGGTTTACCGCTTTGGGTTCTGCTGGCGCACGCTCACCGGGTGACTTTTGGTCAATCTCCGTGGATTCGGCGACGACTTCATCCAGTGTGTAGAGTTCGCGTGGTTCCTTTTCGTCGATTATGTTGTGACGGTCCACCGGTCCTCCAAGGGCCTAGTAGTGGGCAACGTTGCCCCGGTCAGGTCTAAACGCGCGGGATAAACCAAATATAACGCGCGTTCACGACCACGCTACCGGCAAACAAGCAGGCAGCACAGCGTTTTGGAACCTGCAATCTCACGGCTGGGCGTGCGCACCAAGAACCTAGTGTACGGCTGGGTTTGTGCACCAAGACCTAGTGTGCGGTTGGGCGTGGGCACCAAGAACCTAGTGGTGGAGGATCTTCGACAAGAAATCCTTTGCCCTGTCTGACTTGGGGTTCTGGAAGAACTCCGTCGGCGTCGCGTCCTCGACAATCTGGCCGTCGGACATGAACATGATGCGGTCGGCAGCTTTCTTTGCGAACCCCATCTCATGGGTGACCGCGACCATCGTCATCCCGGCGTTCGCTAGGGAAATCATGGTGTCAAGGACCTCATTGATCATCTCCGGATCCAGAGCGGAGGTCGGCTCATCCAACAGGATGACCTTTGGGTCCATGGCCAGCGTTCTGGCAATAGCAGCGCGCTGCTGCTGACCACCGGAAAGCTGAGCGGGCAGTTTCTGCGCCTGGTCAGCAATCCCGACCTTCTCAAGCAGCTCCATGGCGTGCTTATTGGCCTCTTCCTTGCTTTGCTTCCTTACCTTGATGGGTCCAAGCGTGACATTCTCCAGAATCGTCTTGTGGGAGAACAGGTTGAAGGACTGAAACACCATGCCAACATCTGC
>CAZTTD010000095.1:0-2508 GCA_964616925.1 uncultured Actinomyces sp. | reverse complement strand
CTTGCCTAAGCAACTATTCTGTGTTTGGGTGAGACTATGAGACCGAGACGTAATTCCAAGGGTTCACGTCCCACCGTGGACGCGCGGCGTGCGGCAGATGCACTGGACGCCGCCGACGGGCAGCGTGACGCCCTCGAAAAAAATGTAAGGAGCAGACGGATGACACAAGTCGATGAGATTCTGCCAGACGGCCTCGCAATGGACGCCGTGACCTTGCGGGTGGGTGACCTGGACGCGATGGGGGATTATTACGCGACGTCTATGGCGCTCACTCCAATCGAGGAAAAGGTGGTTGGCAAGGAGGTCCGCCGCGTGCTCGGCCGCGGTGACACCCCGCTCTTGCGCCTGGTCCACACCCCCGATCTTCCGGGCGTGAACCCAAGGGACGCGGGTCTGTATCACACCGCATTTTTGTTCGAGGACGAAAGTGACCTAGCCGCGGCCGTGTACCATTCGGCGCGGACGGAAGGCAGCAGTTTCGTGGGCTCAAGCGACCACTTGGTGAGCGAGGCGTTCTACTTCACGGACCCAGAGGGCAACGGGATTGAGTTGTACAGGGACCGCCCTCGTTCCGAATGGGACTACGGACCGGGCGGGCAGGTGTCGATGAGCACCCTCTACCTAGACCCCAACCAGTACCTGGCGCGGCATTTGACAGAGGACGCTTTGAACTTCACCGCGGACCGGCCGGCGAGGGTTGGCCACGTCCACCTGCAGGTCGGGGACGTTGAGCGGGCGCGCGCGTTCTACGTTGACGCACTTGGGTTCGCGCCGACCGCGTGGAATTACCCGGGTGCGCTCTTCGCGTCGGCTGGCGGCTACCACCATCACGTTGCGATGAACACGTGGCAGAGTGCGGGGGCAGGACCGCGAGCTGCGCGTTTGGGGTTGGGCAACGTTGCGATAAGTGTTCCGACGAGGGCGGATTTGGACGCGCTGGTCGGGCGGCTCAGGCGTGCTCGTATCCAGTTCGCGGATCGTGGAGACGCGGTTGTCGTCCGAGACCCGTGGGGCACACAGGTGACGGTGGCACTACCTGGGGCATCGCCGGAGCGCGTGTTGACCCGGTAGGGCCCGGCTGGCCCGGCTGGCACCTTAGATCCCCGACCTTAGGTCCCCTACTCTAGATGCCCTGCCTTATATCCCCTACCTTAGGTCCCCTACTCTAGATGCCCTGCCTTATATCCCCTACCTTAGGTCCCCTTTCCGCATGCCCTGCGGTCGGGCTGTGGTGGGGCGCTGGTTGCGGTATTGCTGGAGGATCTGATGCCGCACGGAGTGGTTCAGGTTGATGCCATGCCTTGCGACGCGATTGCAACGCACAACAACCACAGCGAAAATGCAGGGGCGCGGCTTGGCGCCGTTAGATTGCTTGTTTGTTGCCGACCCGGGGCGCCTGGTGTTCCTGTGAATGGTCCGTTTTCCCTGAGTTGTCCGTTTGCTTGTAGTCCCAATCTCTGGGGTTCCGAGTGTCCTGTTTGCTGTGGATGGGCCTGTTTGTCGTAGATAGGGCGGGTTGTGGTTTCAAAACACCTGTTGTTTTCCTGGTTGTTGTTAGATTTCCTGTTTGTCGCAGTCCGGCATCACCGGACAACACCTGATCTGGGCTCCGCGGACCTTAGATCGCCGTTATCGTTCTAGATCGGCGCTATAGCTGGGCGACAGCGGCGATTTTAAGCGACAACGGCGTTCTGACGTTTGGGGGTGCTTCACAAAAGGGGCTGTGGGACCACATAATTCTCGGCTGGCTAGTGCCTCATGGCCAGCGGCGCGCGACTAACTGGTGGGATGGCCCTAGAAGTCTTCTTGGGGTGCGGATGCCAACGCCGAGATGGCACTCGTCGGATCAAGTTGGCTCTAGAGGGGCCGAGATGGCAAGGTGCGGATCAAGTTGGCTCTAGAGGGGCCGAGATGGCATAGCCATCTTGGGGGTTCCCATGCCATCTTGACTACTTCTGTGGTTGACCGTGTGCTGCATGCCCGGGATAGGCACAGCTCACCCCCAACTTAAGCAAGCGCCGGGCCAACTGGCTTCATCCACAGCCCCTTTCATGAATCGCCCGTTTGAGGCGTGGACAGGCGTGGACAGGCGTGGACTTGACCTGATTTGGCGACAAGTTGACCCCTATTTGGCCCCTATTTCGCCCCCGGGTTACAACAACCAGCCAAACTGACAACATCCAGGAAAACCCGGTGCGCACGACCCGTAGCCCTCTGGCCGCAGCGGCCGACCTAGCGCCTCGGACCGCGATGACTCACCCGCGAGAGCGTAGCCACTCTGGCTCACCCGGTGGGCTCAGCCCGCAGCGCCCGGCCCCGCCCGCCTACCTGCGGCGCGTCCCTAAGATTGACCTGGAAATCTCCCGCCCGATCCCCGACGACATGGAGCGAAGCGCAGAGTTGACTGCCGTGTCGACAGACTTCTGACGCCGTGCCGCAGCCTTTTCGGCCTCGCGCTGCTTGCGCTCCGCCTCCTTCTCCTGTGCTTTCAGCACCGCCGCCCGTTGG
>CAZTTD010000094.1:0-7163 GCA_964616925.1 uncultured Actinomyces sp. | reverse complement strand
AGAGCCGGCAGGTCGTGCGTTCCGTCGCCGACAACCGTGACGTTCTTGCCGCCCTCCCTCAGGGCTTTGATGAGGTCGCCCCCCTGGGTTGGGGTGAGACCGCCGAAGAGCACATTCTCTTGGGCAACCTTGTTCCAGTCTTGCCGCGGGATTTGCTCCAACTCTTGGCCCGTGATGGTGCCTAGGTCCTCGATCTCATCGGTCTGTCCTGTAGACATCCCGCCTGCCCGAAGCAGGCTGAGAACCGTGTCGACATTCCCGCCGAACGCCTTCACGCTAACGCCGGCTTCCTGGTACTGGCGGATCAGGTCGGCGGTGTCAGTGTCGGGGTCGTCTGCGAAGGTGATGACCCCCAGAGGGACCAGATGATCGGGAAGCCGGGCTTTGCCGTCCTCGTCCACAAGCGGGACCGCCTGCACGCGGTGCGCAAGGACCAACTGCTTCCTGTTCGTTGCGCCCTCGCCCTCCAACATCGGCACGGAGAGTGGATACAGCAGGTTGGGCTCGATCGTCGTTCGGAGTCCGAGGACGTGGGTGCCCGCGGCATCCTTTTCGCCGAATGTGACTGCGGACCACCCGTCCAATCCCGGTTCGTCGTGTTCCTCTTGGACGACGCGACGGCTCCCTTCGTAAGACTCCGCCAGCAGGCCGATCACTGGCGACTGACCCGTCGTGGACCTACCCATGTCTCCCAGAATTCGTCGGACTCTTGATGCGGAGGGTTTCTTCCCGGATTCGTCCGCGCAAAGCGTCAGGTCAAGGGAGGTGCCCGACAGCGTCCCCAGCTCCGTGAAGCAGACGATGTCGGTCTCTGCCAGGGTTTCCACGGCTTGCGCGGTCCGGACGACTCCACCTTCGCGTGCCAGTTCCACGCGACCTGCCGCGAGGCTCACCATGATCATCAAGTACATGCCGGTTGGGATCAGACTGAAAATGACGGGCGCAGCGCCCAGCAATGTGTCGCCGTATTCGCCGACGTCGACGCGGATGTACGTCGCCAGCAGTAGCGCCAAATAAACCACAACGACAACCAGAAGCGCAGAGAGTATGCGAGAGATCGTAACTTCCAAGCGCGTCTTTGGGTCTTTGACGATCTTGGCGGCCGCTTTGCTGGTCGACTCTATGACCGGTAGCTCCGCGTAGAAGACGGCCCGCCCTCGTAACACCACGGAACCCGTGGACAGCCGCTCCCCGGGGTGGACGGTAAGTTCGCGTAGATCGCGGGGCTCATGCAGCCCGCTGTGTCCCACTTCAGCGTCCTCATCCGGCTCCGGCACGCCGACGACGACGTCTCCGGGACCCAGGAGTGTTCCGTCCGCGAACAGTTGATCCCCAGGTCCGGTGACGAGGGCGTCTCCGTCAACGATGTCATCTACCGGGATATCCGTTAGCTTCCCGTCGCGAATCACGGAGCAATCCGTTAGTTGGGAGTCGCGGAATCTCTCCATCCGCCGATCCGCGATGCCACGCTGCACGAAGCGGATTGTCGTGTTCAGCAGTAGCATGAACATGGTTATGAGGGCGCCCCTCCAAGAACCCATCAGCAGCTGGACCACGGATAGGCCCACTAGGTTCAAGTTGAAGACGGAAAAGATGCTGCCCCGTGGGATCGCAACCTTCGCGCGTCCTCTCCGACCCTTTTCTTCGGGCACCGGCGGTCGCCGCTGAGCAACTTCAGCACTGGTGAGACCGTCGGGCCATTCAAACGCCATGATTTGAGTTTATCCCGCAGATGGCGCAGTTCCGCGGCCATCGGGCGGAGTCCTGGCCGTAGCCTCTTGCGGATTGGTTATTGTTCTAGTAAAACTAGAACTATGGCAGATAAGAAGAACAAAGACTCCGGCGGTGGTGTGCGCACTCGTGCACTTGTCTTAGGTATCGGGATGCCGTCGTTGGTCGGGGTGGTCGCCCTCGTCCTCGTATGGCAAATGCTGCCCCAAGTTCCCAATCCTGTCGCCGTCCACTGGGGCGTGAACGGTGCGCCTGACGGTTTCGGTTCCCCCTATACGTACATGGTGTTGATTGCGCTGCTGGGTTGGGCGTTGCCAGTCGTAATGGCCTTGCCATGGAGTCACGCGCCCAACGCGCAGCCTTCCAGGTTCATGGTTGCAGTAGCGGTGTGGCTGAGTATTTTCATTTCTTTCATTTCTGTGGGCTCGGTGATGGTCCAGCGTGGTCTTGCCAGTGCCGAGGGCGCACCGGGCGTTGGGCCCATCATTCTGTTGGCTTTGCCAACCGCGATCGTGGGCGCCCTCGTCCCCTACTTCCTCCTCCCGAAACCTGTTTGGGCGGAGACCGGGAAGAAGGTTGAACCGCTGTCGCTTGCCCCCGGGCAAACAGTGGTATGGACTTCCCAGGCCAAGATGGGCCGATGGTTCATGATCCTGATGTCTGGACTGGCAGTGGTGCTGGCGGTAGGCGCGCTATTTGCGGCCCCGTGGTACCTCCTGGGAACGTCCGCCTTCCTGGGTCTCATGCTTGTTGGTTTCTCAGTCTTCCGGGTCTCTGTGGGCCAGCGCGGGCTTATCGTCCGCGGTTATCTGGGGTTTCCCAGCATGCGTGCACCCCTGGATCGGATCGTTGGTGTTGAGTTGGTGCAGGTTTCCCCCATGCAGGAATGGGGTGGGTGGGGTTGGCGGTTTCGCCCCGGTGGAGAAGCGATCGTCACCCGGTCGGGCCCCGCGATCCAGGCGACACTGACCGGTGGTGGTGTCATGGTGGTGACGGCGGAAGACGCGGCCGTCGGCGCTGCGACTCTGGCTGCGCTGGTGGACCGCCACGCGTTGGCTGAGTAGGAGTAGCCGTGCTAGTAACTGTGGATTCAGGCTTGGATGAGCCTCTTTTTGCCCAGATTGCCGACGCCATTCGCAGCCAGGCTGCCGCGGGCGCAATACGTTCTGGAACAAAGTTGCCAAGCGCGCGTGAGTTGGCCGAACAACTTGACGTAAATCTGCACACCGTCCTGAAGGCATACCAACTCCTGCGTGATGAGGGTTTGGTGGAGCTCCGCCGCGGCCGTGGAGCGATCCTGACCGCACAGGCAACTAAGATTTTGGACCTTGCCGGTCCGGTGGACAGTCTCCTTGCCACCGCTGCCGCCGCAGGGGTCGGGGTCGAGGGCGTTGTGGCGTTGCTCCGCGCCCGCGCGGGCGACACGCGCCCACCGGCGTCCAGATACACTTAGGCGACTGATGGATGGTCCTTTCGCCCTCGCCCAAAAAAGGCGCCCACAACACTGATCTAAGGAGACTATATGGCGTTCAAGCCGGAAACGAAGCGCTCCATTTGGATCATGGTGCTGGCTGCAATTGCGATCGCGATGATCGGCGGGACTCTGGCGCTACCGAAGGCGCTGTTCCCGGACAAACAGAGCCAGGAGGGTGAGGCGGGGGCGTATCTGGTGCCGTCGGGACCTGTCCCGGATGAGGCGCGTGAGTGGTTTGAGGAGGACCTGGGAAACCTCCCTGTCCCTTATCCAGAGGGGAAGGAGCATGCTCAGGTTGAGGAGTTGCTCCCGCACGTGAAGGGCTCCGCAGTGAAGAGCGCGGACCCCAATGCCATCACGCTGGAGATTCCTGAGCGATACGTGGACCCGGAAGGGGAAGAGGGCGTAATGACGTACTCCGTGTACCGCCGCGGGGACATTTCCGTGCTGGAGGCCCTGTGGTGGCGTTGCGACTGGGTTGAGGAATTGGTTCTGGCCGAAACGGAGGGGGACGAGGGCGCGGCGGCAGAGGCTTCCGCAGCACTTGAACAGTTCCCGGGTTTCGACGTGCTGAAGGGGACCGCGGCCGCGAAGAACCATGACGCGGAGTTGGAAGAAGTGTTGTTGGGGGATGTTGCCGCCGGGCGTGCGTGGTTGAAGGAGAGCTGCGGGAGATAGGGCGTTTATGCGAGGGCGAAGATTTCAGAGAGTTTGGCCGCCTCCGCTTCGTCCTCAACGTTACCTATGACTTCCGTTGCGACATCGCGTAGTTCGGGCACGGCATCACCGACGGCGTAGCCAACCTCAGCGGCTTCTAACAGCGTAACGTCGTTGTGGTTGTCGCCGAACGCGACAACTGAATCCAAGGGGACGCCAAGGTGTTCGCAGAGCCTAGCGAGCATAGCCCCCTTATGCGCCCCCACCGCATTGACCTCCAGAAGTCCCGGTGCTGAAAAGACGACTTCAGCCTCTGCCCCGGATTTTGCAATTGCCTTCCTGACACCCGACAGAGCCTTGGCATCGTTCATGCCGTGGGTGATGACTTGGGCCTTCATAGCCGTGGCGAGGTCTGGGGTCCATTCCCCAATGGGCGCCGTCTCAGTGTCTGCCGTTGCTGACTCCACTAGGGTGTAGAGCCCAAGTGGCTTGGATGTGTAGATTGCGTGCGGCGTGGGTATCAGAAACTCCAGGTCGTTCTTTTTGGCAAAACGCCTGGCAGCTAGGACGGCTTCGGGTGGGAGGGGTAAGGCGAAGATGTAGTCGTGGGGTGAAGTTGCGCGGCTGGCGGTGGCACCGTTTGAACCGATTAGGTGCAGGGTTTCCACGTCCAACTGGTTGAACTTGGCTAGGTTAGCTAGGCCGCCGGCGGGGCGTCCGGATGCTAAGACGATGTGGACCCCGCGGCTGCTTAGTTCAGTTAGTACCCTCACGGTGCGAGTGCCCAGTTCCATGCCCGGGAACGGCGCCAATGTCATGTCCCAGTCGGTGACGACCATGCTAAAGGGATTCATGAATCCAGCCTATAGGCAGGAGGGTCGCGCCGGGTGACCCCGACGCGACCCTTATCCGTTGCTTACAGTTCTTACGCAGTTATCGTCTCTGCGCGAACCTCGTTTTGTGCGAGTCCTGCTTCTGCGCGAACCTGCTTCTTACACGAGTCCCAGTGAAGAACGAGCCAACGCACGCGCTTCCTTGGAATTCCGTGCGCCACGCACCGCCGTCGCCGCCTCACGGCACTGCGCCATTGTCACGGTCGCCAGCTGCGCACCGACGGAGGAGATTGCGCTGGTCGCCATCGACAGGGACGTGATGCCCATGCCGATCAGCACGCAGGCCAGGGTCGGGTCGGCTGCTGCCTCACCACACACGCCCGCGGGCTTGGACTGCGTTTGTCCAGCTTCTGCGGTCAGAGCAATCAGTTCGAGGACAGCAGGCTGCCACGGGTCCGTGTACTCCGCGAGGTGCGGGGACATACGGTCTGCAGCCATGGTGTACTGCGTGAGGTCGTTGGTTCCGATGGAAACGAAGTCAACAACGCTCATGAACTTCTTGATCAGGATCACGGCCGCCGGAACCTCAATCATGATGCCCGGCTTCAACCCACGCTCACGGCAGAGGCCTGCGAACCATTCGGCTTCAGGCAGCGTTGAGATCATTGGTGCCATCACCCAAACATCGGTTCCGGGAGACTCCGCTGCTGCCTCCTTGATGGCGTCCAGCTGGTGGATCATCAAGTCCGGGTCCTGTCCGGTGACGCGGATTCCACGAACACCCAGAGCAGGGTTGAATTCCTCCGACAGAGTTGCGAATGGAACGGGCTTATCAGACCCAGCGTCCAAAGTGCGGATGACGACCTTGGAGGTCGGGAAACATTCAAACACGGACAGGTAGTCTTCTGCCTGCTTCTTGACTGTCGGCTCAGTGGGAGTATCCAGGAAGAGGAGTTCCGTGCGGAACAGTCCGATTCCTTCGGCCTCACTCTCTGCGGCCTTTGCGGCAGTAGCGGCGTCTTGGATGTTTGACAGGAGCTGAATGGGAACCCCATCCGCGGTCTTGGCGGGGCCGCGCCATGCGCGAATACGCCGGATGCGTTCGTGGTCCTCTTCAACCAGTTGACGGGCGAGGGCGGCGTCAGCTCCCAGCGTGACGGTGCCAGCGGTTGCATCCACAAGGACATCCGCGCCTTCGGGCACTTCATCGAGTTTGCGCGCAGCCACGATGCAGGGGATACCCAGCTGGCGAGCAATGATGGATGTGTGAGACGTCGGCCCACCCGCCTGCGTCACGATCGCGACGTAGTCCTTGCTGTTCATTCCCGCGGTGTCGGCGGGCGAAAGGTCGTCACCCATGACCACGACGGGGTACGGAAGGTGCGGAATTCCAGGTTCCGGCAACCCCTGAAGCCTAGCGATGATGCGGTCGCGGACATCGCGTAGGTCGGTGGTGCGCTCAGCCATGAGTGCGCCAGCCTTTTCGAACATCTCCACGAACTTGTTGGTGGTCGCCATTGTCGCCTGAATGGCTGGTGTGCCCGACATGATGGACTTCTTCACCATCCGCAGGTAGCCGCGGTCGGTTGCCAGTCCGGCAGTCATCTCAAGGACTTCCTTGGCAGAACCTGTTGCTGCTTCCGCGCGGGCCTTCAGACCTTCAGCGACGGCGTCTGACGCACTTTCGAACGCCTTGACAGCGTCTTCGCGTTCGTCTTCTGGAAGCTCTGGAGCGGTTGCTGGTGGTAGTGGTGGGCGCCTAGTCCACGCCGCCGGCGCGTAAGCGATGCCGTCTACCACCGGCGTTCCGTGAATAATTATCTCGTCTGATTGAAGCTTTTCGTCGGCCACAATGCCCCCTTGCACGCTTTACCTAACCATGTCTTGATCCGCCAGGTGCCACGATCGTGTCGTTACCCCCAGAAGTACCAGGACTTGAACAATCTCTATTCACTAACGTTGGACATCAGCGAACACTGTGAGGTTGAACATGCCTACAATAGCAGGACGGGTTCCGGTTGGACCGGGGCACATTGTGGTGCAAATGCACTCCAGGTTGAAAAGAGTATGAAGGAGACACCCATGGCGAAGCGCACAGTTGCTGTCGGATCCAAGGTTGGCCTGCACGCACGTCCCGCAGCATTGGTTGCAGAGGCGGCAGGGAAGTACGACGACGAAGTCCTTTTGAGTGTGGATGGCGACGATCCAGTCGACGCTTCCTCATCAATGATGATCATGACGCTGGGCGCTGAGAACGGTGCTTTGGTGACAGTTGAGTCGGACAATGAGGCTGCGGTGGAAGAGATCGCTGGCCTGATTGAGCAGGATTTGGACGCGTAGAGCACCTGCCGTGTTGATCTAGTTTGAAGGAGCCGTGGCCTCGACAGCATGTGAGGTCGCGGCTTCTTGTTGCGCAAAACTCCGTCCCGGTCCTGTCTAAACCCGTCTAAACCCGTCTAAACCCGTCT
>CAZTTD010000093.1:0-7224 GCA_964616925.1 uncultured Actinomyces sp. | reverse complement strand
GTTTGGTACCCCCGCTGGGGCTCGAACCCAGGACCAAAGGATTATGAGTCCTCTGCTCTAACCGACTGAGCTACGGGGGCCAGTCACGCTCAGATACTCTAGCGCAACTTTGCACCTCCAGTGTAATGGCGTCCGGGTCGGCCATAGGATGGCCACATGAGTATCTTTCGTCGAAACAAGAAAAAGACTGGCGCCGAAGAGGCGTCGGTCGAGGACGTCCAGCGAACAGAGCGTGTTCGGCTGCCAGATTCCGTGGTGCAGTCAATACCGAAAGACCAGCGTGGAGGGCCGGTTGAGAAACTGCGGGACGGCCGCTACATAATCGTTGGGCGAAACATCTTGATGGTGGCTGACGAGGAACGTGTCGTCGATTCCGGGTTCTGGCACGAGGTGCAGTATTGCGCGTGGGATGCGGCGTCTAGGCGTTTCTTGCTCGTGTGGTCGCAGCCGGAAAGAGATCGTGTCGAGGGTGTGACGGTCACTAACGATCCGGAAGACCTGATGCGAAAGATCACGCTGCGGGTGGATTCGACCATCGTGGCTACCCGCAGATTTGTCACTTCAACGGGAGTTTCAGTCGTCGCGACAGTGCGCAGGCGTGTAGATGGAGAACTCTTTTCGGCCGTGTTCGTGGGCGGAACGATCTCAGAAGCAGACCAAGAGAAGGCATTTGGGCTGGAGCAGTCATTGCGCGATGAGTTAGGGCTGAGCGACTGAGCGACCAAAATGCCTGGCGGGGTGGTGTACTGACGAAGCATCCGCCGACTGACCGAAGCCCTGGCGCGCGGGGTGTCTGCGGGATCACATCCCCCAACTTGCTCCCGGTTCACCAAGCGCTCTAGACTAACTCTTGCATTCCCGCGTAGCTCAATGGCAGAGCATCCGACTGTTAATCGGACGGTTGTTGGTTCGAATCCAACCGCGGGAGCCATTCAATTCAGGCGCGAGCAGCGCCTTTTTTGTTTAAGACGCAACCAGCGGCCCCTCTCATTTCAGGTGTGACCGGGGGCCCCTCATATTTCGGGTGTGACCGTCGCCTTCTGACTCCGAGGCCGGAGACTCTAAACGCTGTAGACGAACAGATTCATTCACACCATCCACGCGCTTGGTCCTCATCTCGTCCGCCCGTTCCTGTGCCCTACTACGGCGGGATCCCGATCGTTAGATCGTCGTTAGCGCTTAAGATCGCCGTTGTCGCAAAGCTCTAGCGACGATCTAATGCGATAGCGGCGATCTAGGCCATATGGAGCACTGCGAACGGTCAACGGAGGGTCGCGGACGGCCGTGGAAAATGGTGCTTGATGAAGAGGGGTTGTGGGTGGCGCGTGGTTCAGGGCTGGTTGTGCCATGTCGCCACGGTCGTGCGCGACTAACTGGTGGGATGGTTGGCCTGAGAAGTTTTCTCGGGGGTGCATGCAGCGGTCCGAGTTGGCGCTCCTTATGTCGAGTTGGCTTTGTTCGGATCAAGTTGGCTCTGGAGGGTCCAAGATGGCACGGCACAGATCAAGTTGGCTCTGGAGGGTCCAAGATGGCTCTGTGCGGATCAAGTTGGCTCTGGATAGTTCGAGATGGCATAGCCACCTTGGGGGTTCGCATGCCATCTTGGCGATTTGTGTCGTTGGCGGCGTTGTGTGGCGTGTGTTGCGTGGAGTTGGATTCCCCGGTTGCGTCCGGCCTTGCCGTTGCCTTTGCCGTTGCCGTTGCCGTTGCCGTTCTCCGGTCCTGCGTGGGTCGGTCTTGTGCGGGCCGGTGGCCTCCAAGGTTTCTAAGATCGATGGTTATCCCCAACATCGATGGTTAATCCCGGGATTAACCATCGATCATGTGCCACAACCTTCGGTCTTAGGAAACCGTTGATCATAAACACCCGAGAATGTCGGCGCAACAGCCGCCTGCCCCAGTGTGGCGACTGTTCTCCTCGGCGTCGGGTAGCGCGGGAGTGTTGGTCGGGTGTCTGTTGCCCAGTTTGAATGATCCCCCCTTTTCGTGGTGGAGGCTGGCACAGGTACGGAAAACCCCTCGAAACTACATAGCAGGGCGGAAACTACATAGCGGGCAAAGACTACAGCGTTTTTATTGCTGTGTTTTTATTGCTGTTTTGTGTCCCCGTATGTAGTTTCGTCCCCCGTATGTAGTTTCGAGACAGGTTTAAGCCCCGCAAGAAAGCGGTCCGTTCAATGCAACGCAAATTTCAAGGACCTTGAAGCGCCTGGTGCTCATCGAAGGCGTAACAACCCCTTGAGCGGCGCACCGCAACATACCGAAAGCACTCCGCGTGCACTCCGTACCGACTCCGAATGCACTGCGCATGCACATTGTTCGGTTGGATCGCCTGTTCGTAGCTGCCCCAGAATCCCTCATTCTGGTTTTCTCCTGGGTTGGAGTCAGATTTGCTGTTTGTTGTGAACAAACCTGCCGCAACCCCCGGTAACCCCACACACCGGCGGCGCACCCACACACCGGCGCTGCACCTCACACACGCACGGTGCACTCGCACAGGCATACAGCCAGCCAGTATCCGCTACAGCCTTCCAGGAACTGAACTACGACGCATGGTCGATGACTGCACAAACCACGGCCACTCTTTAGTGGCGCCCTTTTGACCCATGAAGGGTTGCTTGGCCACACGTTGGGTTGGTTCAACACACGATGTGTGAGCTCAACACACCTTGGGTGCATGCACATCGTGTGTTCAGCTCACACAACGTGCGTCCAGCTCACACAGGGTGCGTTGAAGCAAGCTGTTTCACGCCGATTAACGAAGATCTAAGCCATGCAGGCACCAAAAGGGGACTCTGAAACGAGCCGACAAGAGCTGAACACGAAGCAGTGAGGGTTCCTCAACACGCGTTCGCAACAGAACTTGGGATACCCAGGGCTGCCGCACCACAACAAGCAGGAAAACTTACAACATCCAGGAAAACAACGGATCGGGCGGGTGCGACAAGCAGCCAAACAAACAACAGGCAGGAAAAGGGGTGGCTCCGGCTGTGCGACAAACAGGAAAACAGACAACAACCAGGAAAACGGGGCCTGAATTGGCTGCGACAAGCAGGAAGTCTGACAACAGCCAGGAAGTCTGACAACAGCCAGGAAGTCTGACAACAGCCAGGAAGTCTGACAACAGCCAGGAATTCTGACAACAGCCGAGAAAACAACGGGTGTTGACCAACAAACGGGCTCAGCCGTGAGGACCCAAGGTTTTGAGGCGCCCGGGAAGGTGACTGACCTCGCCAGGAACCCGGGCCAACTTCGCCAGTGATCACCAGTTTCGTTCCACCCACCGGTTACCGGTTTGACGCTGGTGGTGTGCGTGCTACGGTGCCTCTTGTGAGTCAGAGCATGAACGCATTTGCTGAAGCCTCCGCCCAAGACGTCGGTGGCACTGCCGTTACGGCACGGCGAATGTTGGGCTCCGTTTTTGCGTCGCATACCTCACCCATGCAAAGTGCAATGCGTGTGCCGTCCTTGGCTATGCGGCGAATGTGCGCCATGTCCAGCGGACGAATGCCCAGCGGCATCATCCGGTAACGACGCGCCCCACATCTAGGCTGCACATTCATAGTGCGCGCCTTCATCCCACTGGAACGCGCCCGGCTACCAGCCCGCGCCTCCAACCATGTCACCACACCCTCGCATTAGTGCAACCAGGAACCTCCCATGACACCAATCAGACGTTGTCCAAGCACAGTTTCATTTGAAGTAATGCCACCGCGCCGCCCAGAGTTGGCGCCGAAATTCTGGTCGACGGTTGACCAGCTCCTAGCCAGCCGCCCCGACTTCATATCCGTGACATACGGGGCTGCCGGCACCGACGCCAAGAGCGCCGCCGAGGTTGTCACTCGACTGGTCAAAGACACACCGGTTCAACCCATAGCGCACTTGACCTGCGTCGGGACAGCCAGGTCTCAGGTTCGCGCGACCGTAGAGGGCTACCTTGACATGGGGGTGAGAACCTTCCTTGCCCTGCGCGGAGATCCCCCGGCTGACCGTCCCGACTGGCGCCCTGCGCCAGGCGACCCCGCCCATGCGACCGACCTGATTGCGCTCATGCGGCAGATCGAAACCGAGCGCATCGCAGCCCACCCCGGTGCGGCACTGCGTTCCGCGTTCAAGCCGCTCACCATAGCCGTCGCCGCATTCCCAGCAGGGAACCCGGCGGTCAACACCACCGTGGAACAGGAAGCAGAGCGCCTCCTCATGAAGCAGATCGCAGGCGCATCCTTTGCGATCACCCAACTCTTCTGGGACCCGGATTGCTATCTTTCATTCGTCCAGTTGGCTCGCAGTATCGGCGTGTCGATTCCCATCGTCGCGGGTATTCTGCCGCCCACCGACCCGCGCAGAGTCCGCAGGCTGGAGGAGCTGACGGGTGTGCGGGCGCCACAGTGGCTGCTCGATCCCCTTGAGCGAGCCGACACCGCCCAAGAAGCTCACGATATCGGCGTGCGTTTCGGGTCCCGCATCGCGCGCACAGTCCTTGAGGACGGGTCCCCGGGGATCCACATCTACACGTTCAACCAAGCGGGTCCCGCACTCAGTTTGGTCGAGGGCGTCGAGGACGCAAGAGGTCTGTCCTCGTCCTCCAAGTTCCGTCCGAAACAGGACTCAGGCGCGCGCCCGAACGCCGTCTAAACCACAGGGCCACAAACGCAACCAAGCCAACAAGGCCACAAACGCAACCAAGCCAACAAGGCCACAAACTCAGCCAAGCCAACAAGGCCACAAACTCAGCCAAGCCAACAGGGCCACAAACGCAACCAAGCCAACAAGGCCACAAACTCAACCAAGTCAACCAAGCCAACAAGTCACCAACAAATCGAACTCAAGCAAAACCCGAAAGGCATAACATGTCCACCGCATTCCCCCAGGCAACGATCCTCGGCTACCCCCGCATCGGGCCGAACCGAGAGCTCAAGAGAGCAACAGAAGCCTATTGGAAAGGTGCCCTAAGCTCCGAGGAACTGGCACGCAAAGTCAAGGATCTCCGCAGCGAAACCTACGCTCATTTGGCCTCATTGGGCCTCGACCCGAAGGGGTACGCGATCCCAGACTCCTTCTCCCTTTACGACCAGGTCCTTGACACCGCGGTAACGGTCGGCGCCGTGCCCCAGCGCTATGACGACCTAGATGACCTAGACCTCTACTTCGCCCTCGCCCGTGGAACCGATGACCTGAGCGCGCTGGAGATGACGAAATGGTTCGACACCAACTACCACTACCTGGTGCCGGAGGTCGGCCCCTACACGGAGTTCGCGATTTCTGACGCGTCGAAACTGGAGGAGTTCGTCCGCGCCCGCGAAGAGGGTTTCAACGTCCGCCCCACCCTGGTTGGACCGGTGACTTTCCTGGCGCTGTCGAAGGCCGCCGAGGGCGCCCCGGAAGGATGGTCACCCATCGCCTTGACAGAGAAGTTGACGCACACCTACCAGGAGCTCCTCACGTCGTTCGCGAACGCCGGCGTTGAGTGGGTCCAGTTCGATGAACCCGCGCTCACCTCCGACAACTTGGATGTGACAAAGGAGGAGCTGGTCGCCCTCGCCAAAGACGTTTGGACGTCGTTGAGCGAGGGCGAAGACCGTCCCAATCTCCTGGTCACCCTGCCTTACGGGAACGGGGAAGCGGCGGCCACCGCCCTCGCCCAAACCAATATTGAGGCCATCCAGGTGGATTTCAAACGGACGCCCTCGCTCCCCAAGGACGTGACGGACGCGCTGAAGGGCAAGACCCTAGTCGCGGGCGTGATTGAGGGGCGCAACATCTGGCGCGCGGATCTTGAGTGCGCGGTGAACCAGTTGGCGGGTCTGCAGGCGGCGGGGCTGACCGACATTAGCGCGTGTACCGCGACTTCCCTGCAACACGTCCCGATCAGCGTGGAGGCCGAAACGTGGAATGATCCGGCGCTGAACGCGGCGTTGCACGAGTGGCTTGCGTTCGCGGATGAGAAGGTGAGCGAGGTCGTCGCGCTTGGCCACGGACTTGCTGAGGGATGGGACACGCTGGATATCCAGATCGCGTCCTCGAACGCCGCGAAGGAGCTGCGCAGGACGTTCCCGGGTGTGGTTCGCGATGACGTGCGGGCGCGTACGGAGGGTGCGGGCGAGGACGATGTGCGTCGCGAGGCCACCGCGGAACGTCAGGCTGCTCAGGCCGCGGCGCTCAACCTTCCGCCCTTGCCGACCACGACGATCGGGTCTTTCCCGCAGACGACAAAGATCCGTAAGGCGCGGGCGGCGCATGCTCGCAAGGAGATTTCCGATGAGCAGTACGAGGACGCGATGAAGGAGGAAATCGCATCCGTCATCGCGTTGCAGGAGGACATCGGGCTAGACGTCCTCGTCCATGGGGAGGCCGAGCGCAACGACATGGTTCAGTACTTCGCGGAGCTTCTGGACGGGTACGCGGCGACGAAGAACGGCTGGGTGCAGTCCTACGGGACGCGGTGCACGCGCCCGAGCATCCTTTGGGGAGACGTCGCGCGTCCCGAAGCGATGACGGTCGGGTGGACTTCCTATGCGGACTCGCTTACCGACAAGCACGTGAAGGGGATGCTGACGGGGCCAACGACGATGATCGCGTGGTCATTCCCGCGCGAGGATTTGGGTTTTGGCGAGGTCGCGGCGCAGATCGGCTTGGCTTTGCGGGACGAGGTCGCAGATCTCCAAGACGCGGGCATCCGGGTTATTCAGGTGGACGAGCCGGCGTTGCGGGAGCTGCTTCCGCTTGACGCGGCGAAGCATCAGCAGTATTTGGACGAGGCCGTCCGGGCTTTCCGTCTGGCAACTTCCGGCGCGGATGTGGGGACGCAGATCCACACGCACCTGTGCTATTCAGAGTTCGGGCAGATACTGAACGCGATCTTGGATCTGAATGCGGATGTCACTTCGATTGAGGCAGCCAGGTCACGCATGGAGTTGTTGGGGGATCTGGATGACACCGACTTCCACCGTGGTTTGGGCCCGGGGATTTGGGATATCCACTCACCGCGTGTTCCGGAGGTGGAGGAGCTGGTTGAACTACTGGAGGCTGCGTCTGAGTCGGTGGAGCCTGAGCTGTTGTGGTCAAACCCCGACTGCGGTCTGAAGACGCGCGATTATGAGGAAACCGTGGCGTCTTTGAAGAACCTGGTGGAGGCGACAAGGATTGTGAGGGAGGGCCAGCGCGCAAGTTAGCGGCGGGGCGGTGGCGGGCAGCGTGCTCCACATACTCGCGCCCCGCCGGCCC
>CAZTTD010000092.1:0-7289 GCA_964616925.1 uncultured Actinomyces sp. | reverse complement strand
GTTTTCCTGCTTGTCGCACCCCGACAGCCGCTCGTTTTCCTGGATGTTGTTTGTTTTCCTGTTGGCTGCAGCGTCGGAGCCGCTGAGAACCTTAAGTCCTGTTGTCGACAGGATTTGAGGAGTCGCCGCCGGCTCGTTTTCGCCTCGTTTCAGGGTCTCTCTTGACTCCTGTGCGGCTTATGTCACCGTTATCGCCCCTGTGGCTGCTTAATTCTCCTGCCATAGCGCGGGAATATGTTCTAGGCCTGTCAAAACCACCAGAAACCGCGTCGAGGCTACATACGGGGGCCGGAAGTACATACGGGGAGGCAAAAAGGCAATAAAAACGCTGTAATCTTTACCCCGTATGTACTTTCGGCCCCCGTATGTATCTTCGACGGTCCTCGGTCCAGTGGACCCGAAGGAGTGCAGTGCTCAAACTGAGGCGGGCGCTTGTGCGGGAGTATAAGTCCGGTTCTGTGTTCCTTAGCGTTAGAAGACCCGGTGGTCTAGGGCTGGCAGATTCTAGATGTCGGATTAGATACTGGATGTCCGCTTAAGTACTGGGTGTCCGTTTAAATACGCGATATTCGGCCCCGACATCGCTCCTAAAAACCGCTTTGCCAGACAATAACCGGGCCCGTTGTGGCGAAGTCGATGGTTGCACGTGTGGAGAAAAGACCTACACCATCACTGGAAACCACCCAGGAATCCCCATTGGTGTCGTAAAACGTAGCCTCCCACGCCTTGGAGCCGCCCCAAACGAAGGTAGTCGGTCTTGAGCGACGAGAATTATCCAAAGAGAGAGCTCCCCTCTGGGAAACCACCGCGGCACTCCCCTCGGCCAATGTCCGCTCAACCGTCCCATCAATCGGATCGACGTCGGGGTAACCTAAGTCCGCCATGTCCTGCTTACTGATGTCCATGCCGCAATCCGACGACAAGGATGTGGAGCGCAGACAGTCTTCCAAAGAGGTCAACAGAGCAGCACGGAACTGTTCTTCTCCCTCCTCGGTAAGCTGTAAAGTCACAGCCGAACGGTAGAGAGTGCCGCTGCCATCACCACCCCTTATTTGACTTATCCCGTCCTCATTGGGGAACTGGTACTGCTCAAAAGCCGTCCCGAAGGAGTATGCGCCCGGAAACAGGAACACATCACCCTCTGCCGGTACCCCGTTAATTGTGGGCTCCACATCACCCAGTTGAGAGAAAGACAGCTCGGCGAGCACGGCAGCGGTAATCTTCCCGTCCACCATCTCGACTGGCTGCGTCAGCTTCTTTCCGGCAACGGTATAGCTAACTGACATCTCCCCCGGCTTACCTTCGGCTGTTCCACCGGTGACAACGACGTCGGACACCGGTCCCAAAGTGTTTGACACCGCCAGCACTTCATCAGTCAAGAAGGGGTACTGCATGCCTGTGTCAAGATTCAAGTATTCCCTTGCGGTCTCCGCATCCCCTTCGGCCAACGCCGCCATGAAATTTTCCACGGCGTGCACGTCGCTCTCAAGGGCGGAGCGGAACCACACGACGCCCGCCACCAACGCTCCGACTACCCCCAGCCCCACAACGACTGTGACTAGGATTCCTAGGCCAGAACGCCGCGCATTTTTGGTTTTAGGACTCTGAGGTGTTGGCGAGAATTCTCCTTGCATGGTGGCGAGGGCGCCTGCGTCCGTGGTTTCAACGGCACCTGCCGCTTCCTCGTCTGTCGTGTCGAGGACGTCCGCGGCCTCCCAATCCGTGGTTTCAACGGCACCTGCCGCCTCCTCGTGTGTCGTGTCGAGGACGTCCACAGCCTCCCAATCCGTGGTTTCGAGGACGTTCAGGGATGCCTGGTACGCGCGTGACTGGCGTATCCACTCCAGAAGTTCCGGGTAGGCGTTGGGGTGCGCCTCGACCGCGCCCCACAAATTGGGGAATTGGCCGGCAACACTGGCAATCATTTCAGGAGGAGTGCTGGGGTCTTCCAGTAACGCGACCGCAGTTGTTTCAAGCACACGTCCTCCTCAAGATGTGATTACCATCTCGTCAGGTTAGCCTCGATAAAGGCTCCGTTGTGCCACACCCGGCGCGACTTCCTGTAGTCGCAGGACAGTCGCGGCGCGGCTTGGGAGTGCCGACCGGGATGCTCGGGGCTTCTTCGCGACGTTTAGCGACGTTTGGACAGGTTTGGCCGCGAAATAGCCCCGGTGCAGAAAACCCCAATGCAGTAAGGCCCCGGTCACAGGTTCTGCTTTCCCCTATTCGTCGGGTTCGTCCTCCAGTGTCACAGTGACGGTGCGCGGACCAACAGTCCCCATCGTCCCACTGTGGCCTGCGACGATTCCGCGTTCCACCAGCCGCTTGCGCCCATGCTCAATGACCTCTTTTTTCAGATCCTTACGGGCTGCAAGCTCTTCTGGGCTCACCTCGTCCTCGTCCGGATAGTTGTCCGGCAACAGCGCCGCGTCATACGGAAGCGGGTGGTTCTTGTTGCGCAAATAGGCCCCAAGAAGAGTCAATGCCACAGAGACTGCTAGCCAAAGCAGGAGGATCATGATTGTCTTGAAGACGATCCCCGACGCGGCACCCCCGGCAATCATTGCCCTAAATGACAGTTGCGTGTAGGTCATCGGCAGCAACGGGTGGATCCAGTTGTAGAACGCGGGCATCGTCTCCACTGGGAAGGTGGCGCCCATAGAGGCAATCTGGAGCAGCAACAACACGATTGACACGAAGCGGCCACGGTAGCCCATCATGGCTATACAGGCCTGGTTCACGGCCACAAACGTAAGGGACGCCAGGATGCCAATCGCGACCATGCCCAACAGGTTGACCGCGTGAAGCTCCACCAGCCAGTTGGTCAAAACTACAGCCAGGGTGGCTTGAAGGACAGCGAAGACCGCCGCGGTGCGTGCCGGACGTACGGCAGCCATCCACCAGACCTCATTCGGTCCTGGACGACGGTCCAGTGCAGGCAGCACCAGGAAGATCGCAATTCCACCGATCCAGAGTGCGAGGGAGATGAACATTGGGCTGAAGCCCGCACCTGCATTGTTCACCTCGTGCTCACGCACCGGGTCGACCTGGAGCAAATTGGATGATGTCTGCGCAATCTGTTCCGCATCGGAGTCGCTGTAGGACGGGATGCGTTCCGCACCCTCGCTCAAGCCCTCCTGCAACTGCTCCGAACCATCCACAAGCGCGGTGCTCCCCTCCGCGGCCGTGGTCATCCCTGCGGAAAGCGTACCCAAACCGTCACTCAGGTCCCCTGCCCCAGCAGCCAACTGTGAAGCACCCGAATCCAACTGGTTTACGCCATCGACTAGGGTCGGCACCTTGCTCTGAAGTTCCCCCACGCCCGCAGCCGCCTGGGCCGTACCGTCTGCCAACTGCCCGGCACCGTTGCGAAGTGTTTCGGAGTTACCCGACAAGGTTGAAAGCCCATCATCAATGGCGTTCACGGCGCCAAGCACCGTCTTGTTGTCGGCTGTGTCCAAAGTCGTCCCAATCGAAGCACTCAGAGTGGACACACCGTCATCAACCTGTTGGGATCCTTCGGCAATCTGATCCATGGCGGTCTGCGCCGCCCCTACGCCGGCAATGGCGGCATCTGCTTTCTCAGTGATCTGGTCTACTTTTTGGGTGATGCTCGTCTGGTGCTCAACCAGTTGCGCCAACAATGTACACAGCGGATCATCCGCACCTAGATCTGCAACGCACCCGTCGTAGAGCTCACCGGCAGAGGCGGCAAGCCCGTCAACCACAGCCCGGATCTCCCCAGGGATGGGCGCCAACTCTCCTACCGGCTCACTGATGGCCCTGAACTCCTCATCAAGCAAAGTGCTTCCAGCCGCTAACTGGCTGGTACCAGCGCTCAGGTCGGCAAGACCCGCCTCAAGAGTTGGCGTTTGCGAACGAAGCGTATGAGCACCGGTGGCAACCTGACCAACACCTGCCGTGTACTGATCGATGCCAACATTCAGCGCCGACGCACCCGCCGCAAGTTGCGACGTTCCGCCCGCCAGTTGGGATACGCCAGTCTGCAGTGCTGGCACCTGAGATGCCATTTGGCCCAGTCCCGCGGAAAGCTGGTCAGCCCCAGCACTTAGATCTGTGGAACCAGCAGCAGCCGTCGCGGCTCCTTCATCCAACTGCTGCAGCCCGTCAGAAAGAGTCCCCGCGCCATCAACCAGTTGGGTGGCACCGTCCGCCGCGTCCTCCATACCAACGTGCACTTCTCCAAGCGCGCCCAGCAAAGCTCCCGCGTAGATCGAGGACGCCTCTGACGTCACGCGATCCTGCAAAGTCGCAGCAACAGACCGCGCAAGGGTACCCGAAAGATAGTTAATCCCATCATCAGTCACCAGCTCCAAACGGCCCGAAACCGCATTCGGCGCATCTTCCGTGCCTATTTTGGGAAACCTCTTCCGACAGACCCGCAGGTATATAAAGGACAGCACGAATCGAGGCGTCCGCCATGGCACGCTCCGCTTGGGTCCGGTCCATCTGCGTCCAAGTGAACCCGGTATCTTCACCTTCTTCCGGTTCCGTCAGCGCCTCCGTGAGCATCTCGCCAACATCAACTACTTCAGTTTCTCCAGAAATGAGGTCCGCACTATAGGGGATGTCCTCATTCACCACTGCCGCCTGAATGTGGCCAATCCTCTCCACCGGATCCTGATACGCAGAAGACAGGATTCCGCCGTACATAAGCGGGATGAAGATGACCGCGGTGATCACCAAGATGTTTGCAAAAACATTGGCCGTCAGTTTGGGCTTGCCTAGGTTCAGAAACTTCTTCACCTGTGGACTTTTGGACACGACCTACCTCCGACGCATTTGAACTCAGCGCCCCACACTTTACACGCGCTACGCAGGGCAAAACCCCTCCGTGTGTAAGGCCTCTCAGCGCGGATTCTCAACAAATGTGAACCGCACCCCACGCGCCAGCGCATCGTCGACGCCCTCCAGTAATCCCTCCGCAGTCTGACCCGCGGGTTGGTTCATGTGGGCGATGATTATGGACCCCGGCTGTGCACCCGCGACCTGGGCGCGAACCCCTTCCGCGCTATACGTCGCTCCCGCGTCCCCATTCACAGTGAAACCCAAAACGCCCTCGCCAAACTCCTGCGCGATCCGCACCGCGGCCTCGTCATAGTGGGCCGTTCCCGAGCGGAAGAAACGCGGCGGCTTCCCCGTGAAGTCCGTGATCGTCAGGTGATTCGAGCGCACCTCGCGCGCTGCTTCTAGTGGCGAGGACGTGCCCGCTATCCCGTACGCGGCCTGCCCATTGATGGAAAGTGGGCGGTGGTCGGTCCCGTGGTTGGCGATCTCGAAAAGGGGATTCGAGGCCAGCGTTCGCGTCAGATCCGGGTTCGCGCTAATCCACCGCTCGTTCAGAAACAGCGTTGCCGGGACCTGCCGCGCGATCAGTCCGTCGATCAGGTCCGAGTCGTAGCCGTCCCCGCCAGGGCCACCACACGCGTCCAGCGTGAGCGCGACCCCGTCCGAATCCATGCTGGTCAGCACCCCGGGGACGTCTAGGCCCCAAAAAGTTGGGGTGACGCCCTCGAACTTCGCCGCGACCTCCTCCGCCGCGGGAACGGTGGGCGGTTTCGCGATGGCTCCGACGGTGTCTTCCGGGTCGAGGGCGTCCCCGGTCTCGAAGTTGGCCCCAGCCGCGGAGTTGCCCCAACGCGCGGCAGCGCCGCCATCCGCTGCTTCCCCATACTCCGCCCAAGCGTCCCAGAAGTGGCTCTGCACCGCGCCGGGCGCCAGGGAAGAATGCGCACCTGGACCGGACTCCGAAACCACCTGGCCACCGGGCGTACATGCTGCCAAAAGGAACGCGAACACGGAAACGAAAGCTTGAGGTTTCATAATGAACTCCTCTCAGAAGGACTTAGTCCTGCAGGCTCTTCCCTCTTTGCTCAGGCAAAGTCGTGGAAGCGAGCGCGGCAATCAAGAACGCCCCCGCCAACACCGCGAACAGCAGGCCCTTGTTGCCCTCCGGCGCGCCGCCAACTGCCAGCAACGCCGTGACGATAAACGGCGCGACTATCGAGGCGATCCGCCCAAATCCCGCCGCCCATCCGGCGCCACTGGCACGCAACGACGTTGGGTAAATCTCCGGAGTCACCGCATACAAAGCGCCCCACGCGCCAAGGTTGAAGAACGACAGGAAACACCCCGTAACGATGATCATCGCCGCTGTGGACGACAGCCCGAAACTGACGGCGCTCACTGCCGATCCCGCAAGGAAGAGTGCCAGGGTCGGTTTGCGGCCCCACCTTTCAATTAGGAACGCTGCCGCCGCATAGCCCGGCAGCTGCGCCAACGTGATGATGAGCGTGTACCCAAACGATTTCACCAGGTCGAAACCGCCCGCGTAAAGGATCGAAGGGATCCAGATGAAGGCCCCGTAGTACGCGAAGTTCACCATGAACCAGACGGTCCAGATGGCCACCGTTCGCCCTCGTAATCCCGGTGCGAACAGGGATGATGACGAGGACGTGGAGTGGGGCGCACCTCCGCCCTCGTCCGTCACCTTCGGCGGAACCCAACCCGATTGCCTGGCCGACTCTTCGAATTGGGCGACGACGGCCTCGGCCTCCGCAGTCTTCCCTTGGGAAAGCAGGAAACGCGGGGATTCGGGCAGGCCAGAACGGATATAGACGGCGTAGAGGGCCGGCAGCGCGCCAATCCCGAACGCGACGCGCCACCCCCAGTCCCCAAGCGGGACCACGTAGTAGCCAACCACCGCGGCGACCGTCCAACCCAGCGCCCAAAACGCCTCCAGCCAAACCACGATCGAGCCACGGACTTTCTTCGGGGACAGCTCCGAAACCAAGGTGGACGCGATGGGCAGTTCCCCACCCAAACCCAGTCCGACCACGATGCGAAGGAGGATAAGTACGAGGACGCCGCCCGCAAACGCCGACGCCCCCGTCGCGACCCCGTACACGACCAGGGTCAGAGTGAAAACGTTGCGCCGGCCGATCCGGTCCGCAAGCGTGCCGCCAAGTGACGCGCCGATCGCCATGCCGATGAATCCGGCGGAGACGATCCACGATTTTTCAAGGCCGGTCAAGTCCCACTGGACTGAGAGGACCGCGATTATGTAGGTGATCAGCCCGACGTCCATCGCGTCGAACGCCCACCCGATACCGGATGCGAACAGGACTTTTCTATGTTTTTTGGTGAAGGGAAGGTCGTCAAGTCTGGCCAGAATCTGATCTTGAGAACTACTTTGAGTACTCATTGAGTCTCCTCATTGCGCGACACGCGGGGATTTCCGCCAGGGAAAGCCTATGCTTCACAGCGCG
>CAZTTD010000091.1:0-7450 GCA_964616925.1 uncultured Actinomyces sp. | reverse complement strand
TCCGTGGTGAGGCAAAACCAGTCTGGGTGTATCCCCCTTTGTCCCGTTGGATCCCCAGTTCGCAGCAGACCGACAGCCGCCCCAGAACCCTCTATTCTGGCTTTCTCTTGGGTTGCTGCCAGATTTCCTGTTCGTGGTGAGTTAACCGGCTGCAACCGTCGACAACCCGCACGGGCGCGGTGCGCTCGCACACGCATATAGGAGCCAGTCGTACATGTAGCAGCCAGTATCCGGGCGCCGTCTTCCAAGAACCGAACCGCGACACACGACCGATGACCACACGAACCAAAGCCCCTTTTGTGACTTACAGAAGAGGCCCTTTATGTTTGGGTTCCAGGCTGTTTGTGAATACTATTTGGTTCTGCCCGAAGGTGGTGGGGCCCCGCGTTTCACACGATTTTCACAGGTTAGGTTAACGCTCAGCCAAGGTCTCGTTGGGATAGTTGCACCAGATGGTTTCACGCCCAACGGAACTGGAGAAACATGAATACCGCCTTGAAACGTGCCACTTGGCCTGCGTTGGCGGCCGTCGCTGCGCTCGCGATGGCGCTGGCCGGTTGTAGTCCGACCTCGACAGAAGAAACCCAAAGCGAAGCATCGTCAAGCGCGACGGCACCCACGGCCGACACCTACTTCACTACCGACACCGTCCACAATATCCACATTGCCCTGGACCAGACGGACTACGACGCGATGTTGGACGCCTACGCCGAAAAGGGCGATAAGGAGTGGGTCACGGTCACCGCGACCATCGATGGCACTACGTTCGAGGACGTGGGTTTGCGACTGAAGGGAAACAGTTCCTTGCGCACCGCGTTGGCGGCTGCGCGCGGAATCACGTTGTCTGAGGAAGATCTGGAGGCCGAGGGCTCCGACTCAGGCGATTCCTCCTCCGATGCCGCTGCGCCCGAAACCATTCCGTGGCTCATCCGGCTCAACAAGTACGTGGATGGCCAGAACTACCTGGGACGATACGACTTTGTGGTCCGGGGCAACGACAGCGAATCCTCCCTGAACGAAGCGGTCGCGATGGCGATGCTGGAAGAAGCCGGTCTTGCCACCCATCGCGTTGCCTTCACTGCTTTCTCCGTGAATGGCTCCCAAGCAAAGTTACGCCTGGTCTCTGAAGTTCCCGATGATGAGCTGTGGAATGAGGACTGGTTCGGCACCGATGGTGCCACCTGGAAAGCCGATTCTGACGGGGACTGGGATTACCACGGCGAAGATGGTGCGGAGTACGAAGCGATCTGGAAGCAACGCACCGGTGACGCAGACATGACCCCGATTGTGGAGTTCATGGACTTCATTAACAACTCCTCAGACGAGGAGTTTGAAGACTCCCTGGGCCAATACCTGGATCTTGACCAGTTCGCGAAGTACCTGGCGGTCGAGGACCTGGTGAACAACTGGGACACCATCTCCGGCATGGGCAACAACGGCTATCTTCACTACGACCCCGCCACCGGGATGATAACGCTGGTGGCATGGGATCACGACCGCGCGTTCGAATCTGGCGGCGCAGGAATGGGCGGTGGCCCAGACGGAATGCAAGGTGAGATGCAGAGCGGGATGCAGGGCGAAATGCCCGGGGAGCTTCCCGAGGGCTTCGATGAGGGAAATCTCCCCGACGGTTTCCCCGAAGGGATGGAACCACCAACCGGAGCGCCGGGCGAGATGAGGGGTGACTTCACTCCCCCCGACGGTTTCCCCGAAGGGATGGAACCCCCGACAGGAGCTCCCGGTGAGGCCGGAACCCGGCCGGGTGGGGGAGCGGAGCCGGGTGGGGGAGCCAGGCCGGACGACACGGTCGGCCCTAACGGACAGGCCCAGTCACGCGGAGACGCGACCTTTGGCGGCGGCGGCGCCGGGGGCGATGGTCCAGGTGCGCGCGGAACCAACATTCTGGAAGCTCGGTTCCGAGCCTCCCAGACCTTTATGGAGATGTACAACCAGGCTTACAGCGAACTCACTGAGTCTCTTATCGATAGCGGATTCGCCCAGGGCGTGTTGGACCGGTACACCGAACTGCTGATCTCTCAGGCAAGCGACATGGTAAGCCCCGAGACGGTCGAATCAGACGCGAAGGTCATCAGTGCTCAACTGGATAGTGACGAGGAAGCAAAGACGGGGTAGGTTCAGCTTTTCGGGGCGGTCAGCGTCGATTCTGCTTGTAGGGTTCACGCGACCTGCGCAAAGAGACGGTCCTCAGGTGTGGGCAGGGGACCTCAAACTGGCTCATAAAAGGGGCTGTGGGCAGGTTAGTTAGTGGCTTTGTTGGTGCCTTGGCAGCCATGCGCCGTTGGCTCCCAAGCATCAGATATCGCCAAGTTGGCTCCAGATAGGTCGAGATGGCATGGTACGGATCAAGTTGGCTCTGGATAGGCCGAGTTGGCATAGCCATCTTGGGGGTTCGCACGCCATCTTGACCATTTCTGTGCTTGACCGCGTGCTGCAGGATGCGCGTGGGGCTTGGCTGGGCAGGTTGAACGCAGGTTGTGTCAGTTGAACACACGATGTGTTGATCGGACGCACATTGTGTCGCTTGAACGCCGGTTGTGTCGGTTGAACACACGATGTGTTGATCGGACGCACGTTGGGTGCGTGCACAAGGTGTGTTGGACTAACACATCGTGCGTTCAGCTCACACATCGTGCGTTCAAGTGGAACTCTACGGGCAGGGAATGCTGGTTGTGCGCTGCAAAGAGGGTGCAGAAGGGCCATCGAGTGCTTTGCAAACGAAAAAGGTCGGTGGGTTTTGACTACAGGCATGCGAATGGGGCGCGAAGGTACCTTGCGGGGCCCAAGGTACATACGGGGAGCCCAGAAGCCCACAAAAACGCTGCTGCTATGTTTTTATTGCTGTTTTGCTACCTCGTATGTATCTTCGGCCCCGCAATGTAGCCTCGACGGAGTTACTGGGCGCCCCAGAAGATTCACGGACGAGGGTACTGTGTGCCTTGGAAAGTGGGGCCGCCTTTTGAAGACAAGAGCCACCCACCCCAGCCTGTTTCATGAAGAGCTGCTTGACGAAGCAGCTAGCGCCAGCGTTTGGACTATTCGTTTGCAGTGCGTGGCAGCGAACGGGTGCAGCGCAGGCACCTACCTTACGGAGGTCAGAGCAGACACATCCGTCACGAAGCCGCCGTACTGGCCCAAGTTCTCCTCCAGGGGATCGATTATCCCGATCTCCGCAATCTGGGTAATCCCATCCGCCAGGGTTCGCGCAGCCGAGTTCGAAAGCCTGCGCGCCCCCGCCTTCAAAAGCAGCCGCGCGAGCGCCGCCAACAGCCACCCCAGCAACAATCCACCCGCCACCAGCACAGTTGGAACTGCGATCGGCCCCCAATACGGAGGCTCAGGCAACCGCATCTTAAACCAGTCCGCCACCCAGTAGGCAGCCAACCAACCCAATCCAACAACCGCCGCCAGCGCACAAATCCACTGCAAAGCAAGCGCCCCCGACCACCACTTAGGACGGCGCGCCAACTCCTCGCCAAGCCCCGCGAACAGGTTGTCAGCCACATCCACCAACTGCCCCGCGCTACCCTCCGACTGCGCCACAACCTGGTCACGCCACTGCCGCGGAAGGTTCGCCGCAGCGTCCTCCGAATACCTGCGAATCGCCCCGCGCGCAGCCGACTCCAACGCGGGCGCAACCACGATAGAAGTGGCGGCGCCAGCAATGGCGGGCACGTCCAGCGCGGCGCCAGCAATGGCCGGTATGTCCAGCGCGGCCCCAGTAATGGCCGGCACACCCAGCGCGGCGCTCCCCTCCATTTCAGTGCGAGGCATTTCGGTGCGAGGGCGCCCCCGGCCAACCCCCAAATGCAACCTCTTCAGAGGATCGGTTCGGAACGAACGCACCCACTTCGTCCATAGCCACCCCGTGGTGCGGACTCCGCGGTGAATGTATGACGCCTCCGCCGCACGCACCACGACAGGTGCACCAAGAGCCCCGTTCAGGGCTTGGGCGACCTGCGAAAACTCCGGCGGCGCAAGTGGCGGTTCCAAAATACCCCCATCAGATACGACCGCCTCATGGAACGCTTTGCCCTGTGTGCGCAGATCCGCCGCAAGCCGTTTGGCCGCAGCCTGCTTAGACTTAGCCAAGGTCTGGATGCGAGCCCGAAGACCCTCAACGCCCTCGCCCGTAACCGCGGAGGTCACCAGCACTTCGCTGGACAGACCGCCCTCGTCCAAAATGGAACGCAGATGCGCCGGCACCATCGCCTTCTCCGCGCCGTTCAACCGGTCAATCTGGTTCAGCGCCACGATCATTCCGCCCGCATGCTCGCGCATGGCCTGCAGGAACTCCCCGTGCAGGACGCCGTCCGCGTACTTCTGCGGATCCACGACCCAGATAACGACATCCGCGCGCGCAATCAAGTTCTCCGCGACGGCCCTGTTCGCGGACTCTGTGGAATCGATGTCCGGCAAATCAACCAGAATGACGCCCCCACCAGCCAAAACGCCTGCGTTGGGCGCGATGCGACGCTGGGTTATCCCCAGCCAGTCCAGCAGAGCACCGTCGCCCCCGTCGGTAACCGCCAATGCCTCGGATGTCGTGGGGCGCGTCGGGGCAACGCGCGCCAAGTCCGCGCCCACAACCGCGTTGAACAGGGAAGACTTCCCCGACCCCGTGGCCCCCGCGAACACTACGACCGTGTGGGACATGTCTTGGATTCGCCGGCCCTTCGCCCTCGCCAATAGCGCGCTCCCCGCCTCCGTCACGGCAGGGGTGATGCGTCCGCGGGAAATCTGTGTGGCGCGCTCCAACGCCTCCACGCCCGAATATAGGGTCGAGGACGCGCTGCGCGTGCGGAAGCCAAGCCAACTCATCGCGCCTCCCGACGTTGCACTGTCCGCGCGGCGTTGAAACGTTCCTGCACTTCCTCCGGTGTCGCGCCGCCCTTCTCCAAACCGCCAAGCACCCGCACAAAAGGCTCCTTGTCCTGATCGAAGAAGGTTTGCGTGCGCGCCAGAAGGTCCTCTCTTGCGGTTTCCGCCATCTTGCGGACCGCGTCGTCACCGAAGACGGCCTCCAGCAACTTTTGCGCCGCCACGGCCGTCCCTCCCGCGACCGCCACTTCTGCGCCCGTCAGTCCCGCGGTCGAGGCGAAAATGACGATGATCAGCGCAGCTCCCACCAGGTTCACGCCAACCGCTATGATCCGGGCGGTAGTTTTCTTGTCCCTACCTGTCGACGAAACTAGGCTCACCAGGTCCCTTTGCCACTGTCGGACCGCCAGCGCAGCGTAGGCGTTGCGCTCATCGTGGCTGCGGGACGAGGACATCGCGGCCTCCACTTCCGGCGCAGACGCTGGATCGGAGAGCCATGCCCGCGCGGTCCGGGCCACCGCATCCTCCGCAGCAGAAACCAGAAGGAGCTGCAAGGAATCCTCCAACGCATGCTCCACCGCACTGGGGCTGGGTTTTGAACCCCTGAACCAACCGGCAAACTTGTCTCGCAGGGTTGACACGCCACTTTCCAGCCGAGCCGTCCACTCCCCCGTCCCGACCACTTCCTGCCAGCGCGCCACGACCTCATTTCGCAGGAGGCTCCCATCTTCGAGCGCGGCCTCCACCTGCTCTTGCGCCACGTTGAAGGCTTGGGTCACCTCTGCGTCCATGGCGGCAAACCTATCCGCTTGCGTCCGGAGAGGAACGACAACGTCCGACTCCCGCGAAAGTAGTGCACCGGTTGCGCCTAGGAGTGTCCGTCGGGCGACCTCGGCTCTGGAGGATGCGTCTTGAGCGAGGGCGGAAAGCCACGCCTTCAAAGGCGCCACGTTCTCTTCCGGGATGAACCCCTGCGCGTCCTTTTGCTCGGGGATCATGAAAATGGGGGCTTCGCCTAGGCCGCCCTCGTCCAACTTCCGCCGAAGGTCCGGCAGGATTTGGTCGCCGACATCCGGCGGGACGCGGTTGAGCACGACGGCTAGGACGATGTTTCGCTGCGCGGCCTCACGCAGCAGGGTCCAGGGGATCGCATCGGAATAGCGCGCGGCGGTCGTGACGAAGATCCACAGGTCGGCGGCGCCAAGGAGCTGAGCTGCCAACTTGCGGTTGTCCTCAACGACGGAATCAATGTCGGGGGAATCCAGAATCGCCAAACCGGCGGGCGTTCCGGCGTGGGCGACCAGCTCCAGTTCTGCGCGGCCTGACACCCCGCCCTCGCCCCCGCTTTCCACACCACTCTCAACGGGGCCGCGCCCGCTACTTTTTGCCGACCCCGGGGCGCCCTCGTCCACCACATCTTGGGAACGAACGCGCGACACCCGGGCCAGTCCCGGCAGGATTCGCGGGGAATCAAACCACTGCAAATCCTGCGGCGCGTGAACCAGCAGCGGCATCCGAGTGGTCGGGCGGATGGCCGTTGAGCGAGCAATATCCTGACGCATCAGGGAGTTCACAATGAGGGATTTCCCCGAACCGGTGGACCCGCCGACAACGGCGACAAGTGGAGCGTCAAGCGTCCGGTACCTGGGAAGGATGTAGTCCTCCAGTTGGCCGGAAAGCTCCCGCACAGCCGCACGCCCCCCCGGCGCATCATTGCACGGCAGGGGAAACCGGCACCGCGACAGCGCGTCATTCAGTTCCTCAAGGCGACCTGATACTTTCATCACATCCCCAGACTACTTTGCATGTACCGTAGAGGGTGGAAAAGGCCGGAGGAGGCGCTGTGGAAGCGGTTTATAACTCGATTGCAGAGGGGTTTGAGCTCCTCGGTACCTTTACTATGGTCCTTGGAATGGTGGTCGCCGTCGTTTTGGCGTTGCGCGCATTGCAGCGGAAGCAGGGCGGGGTCGCCGCGTTTTCGACTTTGCGAACCACTTTGGGTAGCGCGATTCTGCTTGGCCTGGAAATATTGGTCGCGGCGGACCTGGTGCGGACGATAACGTCGAAGCCGTCAATCGAAGAGGCCGTCATCTTGGGGATGATCGTTCTTATCCGAACCGTCCTCAGTTGGTCTATACAGATTGAGATCGAGGGCGTTTTGCCGTGGAAGCGTGCTCTGCTTGAAAGCGGCGGCTCCCTCATGGTGAAGGAACTCAAGAAGGACCATGCCCTGCAGGTCGCCTATAACACCAGTCCCGACGCAAAGAAGGATTAAGGCCGACCCGGGGGCCTAGTGTGGTCCCGGTGGTCCCTCTATTCTCGACTGTCACCACCCCAAGGTTCCCGGTGGCCCCTCTACTCTCGACTGTCACCACCCCAAGGTTCCCGGTGGCCGCGTCTGCCGTCTACCGTTCACCTGTTATCGTTCGCCGTCATGCCACGCGATCTAGTTTTCCCCTAAGTTGTCGGATTTCCGGCTCTTCTGTAAAAGGGGCTGTGGGGACCACATAGTTCACGGCTGGTTAATGCCTCATGGCCAGCGGCGCGCCAACTAACTGGTGAGATGGCCCTGGAAGTCTTCTTGGGGCGGATATATCAACGCCGAGTTGGC
>CAZTTD010000090.1:4153-7799 GCA_964616925.1 uncultured Actinomyces sp. | reverse complement strand
GTAGGGTAGCGGGCGTTCATCCTCGCGTTCGAATCTCATTCCGATTCCACCAAGGAATGAGAAGGGCTCTATAGCCTGAGAAGACTCCTCCAGTTCGGCGAGTATCAACTCATTTTTCCGCTCTTCTTCTACTGGGAAACGAATGCCTAGTGAAATGGCGCGGGACGTGTCGTGGAGACTAACGATTTGCTCGAAGCTCCCAAGGTTTACTAAGGGACCCTTGGGAGCAAAGCGGTTCTCCTCAACACATTGGGAAAAGAGCATAAGTGACTGGAGGATTGTCGACTTTCCTGCGGAGTTCGGCCCGTAGATCAGGGTGAGAGGAGCAAGCGGAATCTTGTGGATGCCTATCAGCGACTTGACGTTTTCAACATGTAGTTCGCTGATGATCTCAGAAGACCAATTGGTGGTTACGCTCATATTTGAGTGATCAGAAGGAACCTAGTATTCCGCGCTCTGACCAGCACTCCTTTCATCTTAAGTTTGTCACCTTGTGCACTCGCGCATGCGCGAATGGGTGGTCCCTTCGACTGGAACTATTGGCCCAGCCGAAGGGACCCAGAACTACCGGGAAGTCTTACGCATCCGGTACGTACCGTCACCTCGGCTCACCTTCTCCCAGCCGCCAAATGCGCTTTGGGATCCAGAGCGTTGGTGCAGGCGGGCCGCACTGACGTTTCCGCCAGAAGAACGTCCCTTGCCGCTGGCGCTTCCGCCGAAGGAGCGCGCTTTACCGCTGTTGCTCTTTGCCATATTCTTCACCTCCCTCCCATCAGAAATCGGTGACCGTCGGTGCAAAACTCTTATGTTCTTCGCGTAGCGTCTGGAAGAACAAAGCTTATTAACTTATGTCACCTACAGTCAGATGTCAACACAAACTTCGGAGAGAGTCTCTATTGGGCTTTGGCAGGCCTACGGGAGAGGGGATTCTCCCAGCTATTCAAGCAGTGAGCCCAACCGGCTGGGTTAGCTAGGGGGTCCCTCGCACGCAACTGCAACGCAGAGTACGACTTCGTTGTTGACTACGTGTCAATCGCGGGTCCGTCTGCAACCTTCGGGCCCGAAACCTGTGATTCCTGGTACGAACGCGGAATCGATTCCGAGGTGGTTTTCCTTCTTTGGGAAGACGGCTTATGCACCACGGGGGCTGCTGCAGAAGAGGGGGCTGCTGCTGAAGAGGAGTATGCGCAGCGTTGGCCTGATGGGGGCCTCGGGTGGAATGAAGCCGCGGACTATGTGGGGAGACTGGTGGCTGGAGCCGCTGCCCGCCGATTCCACGATCTGCGCAGCCGGGGAGATCTATTTGTATGAGGGCGTGACTTTTATTGAGCTCGACACGCCCGGTGAGTTGGAGATCTGGCAGTAGCGGACGTCCTCGTATCCGCGGCGCGTTCTGAGTCCTGGTCTGAGCTCGGCCACTCACAGGATCAGTTGGCTGCAGCGTTCCCCAGTGGGCGTTGAATCCATCGCTGCTGTTCGTGAGACCAGCGTCCATCTGGCAGGCTGCCGTCCAAGACAGGGTCTAAGAATGAGGTCATGAGCTGAAGCGCGTCGCCCACGGTGCGAAATGGCGAGCAAGCGGGGGACACTCCTAGCAGCCTTGACATAACCAGAACCCCACGAACTTGGAACCTCGAATATCCGGGGCAGCAAAACCGACCGGTGATGTGCCTCCATCTGTATCGAGTAGCGTAAGTCTTCCGCGTCAAAGTCATGGGTTGTTGCCAACACAACCAGATCGACGAGGTCGCGTTCGCGGCTGGATTTGGACCCGCTGTAGTCGGCTAGGGTTGCGCACACCTTGTCGGCAACTTGGTCAATAACGGGATACAAGCGATACGGGCTGCTTGGGAGTCGGGGGAGTTGCAGTGCTCCGGCAGGCTCTGTGCGCTGTACCTCTCCGGTCACCAACGAGCCAACGACCAAGTCAACATGAAAGCCACCCGTCTTCTTCGCACCCACGTAGGTATCAAAGCTGACTTGGTATCCGTCGACCTGCGACTGTTGTTCCTTGCCTTTCAGTGGTCGATGGCTCCTATAAACAAAGTGAAAGTGGTCGCCAATGTCTGCTTTGGCTAGGTTCCGCAACTCACTCAGCGCGCTAGCGAGCTCCTGGTCTTCGCATAGCAAGTCGACATCCGTTGTGGCCCGCGCTGCGGGAACTCGACTGATGATGCTGGTTCCGCCCTTCAAGATCCATCGAGAGGGCGCTTCATCGGCGAAGATTCGTGACAGAAACCTACGGAAGTGCTCCTGGCGAATGCGTTCGTTGATTGAGACGCTTTTATCCTCCGCGAAGGCCTTGACCGCCGCAGCCTTGATCGCTGATTCCACGGCTGTGGGGGAGCCATATGGTTCTAGAATTGCCGTCACGCCGACTCGGCCTCCTTGTCACCTGGGCTACTGGCTGGATTCTGTCCTAGCCTAGACTTCTGCAGGGTTAACAGGAGCTGGGTGGCGTCAACTGTTCTTTGGCTATCGAACGCCTTCAATGCTTGTGCCGTAGAGTCCATCAGCTGCTTTACGGCCGTATCAGGCAGATCCAAAGCTTGAGGTGGGATCACATTCCGCGCTGAGGCTGGGAGTTCGGTAAGTCGAGACTCGCGGAGTATCGCTCTGGCAAAGTCGGGGTTCTGTGCGATCGCCCTTGCCGTGGTCTCCAGGATCTGCGTCATCAAAGGTGAAGCCGCCGACAGCAGGCCAACCATGGGGTCTTCACTTCTCCCGGACATCTCTTTCAGCTTCCGGAGCAGTGATTGTCCGTCCCCTTGGGCAAAGCCGCGACTGTGGGCGGCGGGACGGAGCAGCTCCTCTAGGTGTCTATCGTCGAGCTGGCTCTGGCGAAGTGCGTCACTCACGGCGTCGGCCACGTGGCCAAGGTCATGCCCATCGCGGACTAGGTCGGCGATTGTCCGTTCCAGGGAGGTAACGGGGAGACCTTGGACGAGAGTCGTGTCTTGGGGTTCGATCTCCCGTACCCTGAAGCGAACGCCCTCGCGGCGCGACCGTCTCCGCTGTGGCAACGAAATCTCGACTTGGTCCGCGCGGAAGTCCCCGATGCCGTGGAGCTTTGCGGCTGACTCCCCAGAGACCACAGCATCTTGGTGCGGGTCGCGTAGGCGTTGATAAGCGGGTCGGGTGGGATCCGTGGACAGCCAGGCAACACGCAATTCCTCATGCTGGTCAGTGGGGGCGCCAGCATCCCTGTACACACCGTGCCCAACGCGCACTAGGTCGCCCGACCGTGCAAGTCGTGTGAGGTCCATGTGCAGTAGGCCCGCAGCCTGCGCCTGAGCGGAGGTCACTAGGCCCCATTGGGACTCAGTGATTGCTGCCAGTGCCCTGAGAGCATCCCTCGTCTTCATGGCTCAATACTAACAGCTTAGGTGTTAGTTTCGTGCCATTCCTTCCAATATTTGGGTTTGGTGCCGGACTGAGGTGCCGTACGGACAAAACGGTGCCAGGCGCTGAACCAAACTATCGGAGCACCCAGATGGAATCTAGATTGACTAAGGTTTGCACATCCCCTCTCGGAGTTACGCCCGCCGTTGCGGTTGGTGCGTTGCGCCTGAGCGCAGCTGAGTTGATGCGGTTGGTCCGGGATGTATGTTTTGGTCCGTGTTGTAGTAGCCCTACTTCGCGGACC
>CAZTTD010000090.1:2577-4053 GCA_964616925.1 uncultured Actinomyces sp. | reverse complement strand
CTACTTCGCGGACCTAAGGCAACATCGCGGACCTCGCGGCACTCCTGGGCACAACAAAGGCGGGCGCATCCCCCATTGGAGTCACGCCCGCCTTCGCGGTAGTTCCTACTTGTTCGGCGCGAAACCCTTGATAAGGGCGGAATCACCCGGCCGCAGTGAGTGTGTGCTGGTTACAGAGCGTCCTTAATCTTCTCTCCAACAGCATCAACACCCGTTTTGACATCTTCGACGGCGTCCTTGATGGCGCCCTTTGCCTTATCCAGCTTTCCTTCTGTTTCCAGCTGGGGGTCATCGGTGATCTTCCCGGCCGCTTTTTTGGCGCTGCCCTTTACTTTGTCCGCGAAACCTTCAACTGTCATAGTCTCTCCCTTCGTGGACGCAACTTCACACTTTCACAGCCTCCTGCCAAACGAAAGGGGGGTGGTAGGCCAAACTTTCAACACGCAACATATTGCGAATCATCGTGTCGGCGCGCGAGCGTTGCGGCCGCATGGACCAAATCTGCGATATATTGCGTTCCTGCTTCGGGCGAGCCTAAGACTGAGGTCAAGCGCCGTGTTTATGCAACATATTGCGTGTTGACCGGTGCGGGTTTGCGCAGGGGTAAAGAGCAGGGTGCGATCGTGGATAAAAAACAGGTTGGTCGGGTGATAGTGGCTGCGCGTCGCAGGGAGGGGTTGGATCTGCAAGCCCTCGCTGACCTGTCGGAGGTCAGTGCGCGAACCCTCAGCGACTTGGAGCGCGGAACCGGGAATCCGACGCTGTCTTCATTGCTAAGAGTGGTCGGCACGCTGGGCTTAGAAGTTGTAGTCAGGTGAGTGCGCCTAACGTGATGACCGTGGAGGACCCCAGAAAAGTTCAGGTAGCCAATGTTTTCAAGCAGGGGAACTTGGCTGCTACCTGAGGGCATGGGAGTTGACGATGGTGAAGCAGCACCGATAGCTGCCTTTCACGATTCAGTTGGTGACTATGACTTTTCCGAGGTTCGCAACGCTTTGGACTTGCATTCCATTCCGGGCGTGCAGGATAAAGTCAGTGCCCAAATGATCTCCGTCCCAGTGTCTGACAACTTCTCGCACTCGATTTTGAAGTTGAATCTTGAGGACTATCCGGGGTTGGTAGAAAATGAATTTGCGCATTTGGAGGCTGCCAGAAAACTTGGATTGCCGGTCGCGACAGCACGGATGGTGCGGGACAAATCGGGTGAGTCCGGATGGGCGGGTGCAGCGTTTGGCCCTAGAAGATGCCACGCAAATTTTGGGTCTCACGCCAGCCCAAAAATACAACATGACCGCGGAGGAGATTGTGGATGCCATGGCTGACTTGTCCACCGCTGGGCTTGTTACCAGGCGAAACTTGTTCATACAGTTCCTTTTCGCCTGGCTTACAGGGAATGGGGACTTGCACGCCAAGAACGTGTCTTTGTTAGAGTCCAAGGGCCGGTGGGGAGTAGCCCCCATGCACGATCTGCCGAGT
>CAZTTD010000090.1:0-2477 GCA_964616925.1 uncultured Actinomyces sp. | reverse complement strand
TGACAGCGAGGAATGCGGTCTGGCGGCTTGTGAACGACACCCCGGAAGCACCGGGCCTCCGTCATGAGTGACTGGCCCCGCACCGATGTCAGGAACTCCGCACGCAAAAAGTTAACGACATGCCGCCCAAAATATCGCCGCTTGGCCGGTTAACTCTCAATTCTCATTCGGTACCACCTGCAACCAGACGAAGCCATGAGCCGGGAGGTCTAGGCCAGAACTGAGGTCGACGTCCTCGTCAGACAGCAGATCCACGGCGGTTGCCTGCATGCCCGAAAGGGTGGAAGCGTCGACGTGTGCGGGCCAGTCACCGAAGTTTGCCAAAACCAGAATCGTTGACTGAGGTCCCGGACGTTGGAACCCCAGAACAGCGCTGTTATGCGTGTTGAACCCAATTAGGTCATTCCCGGCAAATTGGGGGTGGTTGCGCCTCACATCCAGCAGACGCTTCATCCGGGCAAACACCCTCCCCGAAACTGTATTCGGATCATTTCGAACCTCATATGCGCCCTCCGGCCGCATCGGTCTGTTCACCCACCTGCTGTCCCCAGCATGGCTGGGTTCATTACGGTAGTAGTAGTCGTTCAATTGGGCGACCTCGTCACCCAGATAGATCAGGGGCATCCCCCCTGTGGACATGGCGAGGGCGTGGGCCAGCACCAATCGGTCCTCCCCGCCAGGGTCATTCTTCTCTATCCCGGCAAGGGAAGCCGCGGTCCCCGCAATTCGTGCGTCGCCGGTTCTTGGGTTCTCTTGGAAAGGGACGCCCCGAGCAAACGTGTCCGCGCGCCGCCCAACATAGAAGTCGTTCAGGAACCTGCGGTGCGCGTAGCCGTTAATACCGAGCTTTGCTGCGTCCTCGTCGGCAAACGTCCACCCGATGTCGTCGTGCCCACGGACATAGTTCACCCAAGCGGTACCAGGTGGAAGCGCGTGGCGCTCCTGCAGCGCCTGGTCCAGCAGTTGCACGTTACGGGTCGCCAGGGCCTCCCATGTGAGAGCCATCTGCAGAGGATTGTAGGAGATTTGGCATTCACCGGGACTGATGTATTGAATGACTTCGTCTGGGTGCACGATTGCTTCAGATTTGAAGACGAGGGCGGGGGCGGCCATCCGCAGGACCTCATTGAACGCTTGTAGCAGGAGGTGTGCCTGCGGCAGGGACTCACATGCGGTCCCGATTTGCTTCCAGATAAACGCAACGGCATCCATGCGCAGGACTTCGACTCCCTGGTTCGCAAGGAAGAGCATCTCGCCAGCCATCGCGCGGAACACCGCCGGGTTCGCATAGTTCAGGTCCCATTGGAAATGGTAGAAGGTAGCCCAAATCCACCGGCCGTCTGGCAGTTGGACGAAGGAGCCTGAATGATCATCGGGGAAGATCTCCCGTGTCGTTTGCTCATACAGATCAGGCATTGTTCTGTCGTCGAAAATCAAGTAGAAGTCTTCGAATCCCGGCTCACCGGCGACCGCTTTCTGCGCCCAAACGTGTTCGGAACTGGTGTGGTTAAAAATGAAGTCAACGACGGGGGAGATGCCCGCGGCCCTGAGTTGTGAGCAGAGTACCTGCAGGTCCTGCATAGTTCCCAACGCGGGATCCGTCTCTCGGTAGCTGCTCACAGCATACCCGCCATCATTGTCGCCCTCCGGGGAACGAAACAGTGGCATCAGATGCAGATACGTCAGCCCAAGTTCTTGGAAATACGGGATTTGTTCCGCGACTTTGGTGATACTGCCTGCGTAGCGGTCAACGTAACAGACTCCGCCGAGCATCTTCTCAGATTGGAACCATGTGGGGTCAGCTTCCCTTTGCCGGTCCAGTTGGCGCAGGTCTTCGGGACGTTGGTTCCAAGATTGGGCGGCAAGGCCGACAACATCGGCGAGGGCGTCCAGACCATCGTCGCGGCTCCCATAAACCTGCAAGAACAGTGCGTGGAGGCGCGGGAAGTGGTCGTGAAAACGCTGTTCAAACTCCGGATCCAATGGACCCATTTGCCGTTCGATTACGGCCTGTACGTGTGCTTCGTCGGGTAAGTATTCGGCGTTGAGTGCTCCCATGTGCCGATTCTACTTCAGCAAGAGTGGTTCTAAGGCGGTGTTGGGGGCGCCGTCACCCTCGCCCCGAATCCCAGACGCGACCAACGGAAGGCGCGCCACTCTGGTGCCGATCTTCGCTCGTGTAGCCGCCCCACGGTGGAGGTCATTGATGAGCTGCGTGAGGGAAGAGACCAGGCAGCGGTCAGCGTTAAACTCGGCGGGGTCTCGATTGCGGCTCTGGACCGAGCCGTGCTTCGGTCAGCGGGATTCTTGCCGATGCCATACCTGCGTACGCTTGACGCACTCCATATGGAGGCCGCCATACGCCTCGAAGCGGAGGCAGTGCTCACATACGACCGAAGGCTTGCCGAGGGCGCGAAGGCTTGCCGAGGGCGCGACCGCTGCCGGAATGACAGTGATCGCGTCTGGCGGCTGACGGC
>CAZTTD010000089.1:0-7841 GCA_964616925.1 uncultured Actinomyces sp. | reverse complement strand
CCTCACGCTGGTCAAGGGACGTGGCGCCTGACCCAGGGATATTCCCGGGCACAACCCTCGATCACGCACCACATTCCGCGATCGACTGCTCGTCGCCGATGTCTGCCGCTAGGGACGGTAGGACATCGGCACGCGCCCTGGCACAGCAAAGGCCCGGCCGAAACTTCGGCCGGGCCTTCAAATGCTGCGATTACTTAGCCAATCTTGGCCAGTACGTCACGCGTGGTGAGGATCAGGTAGTCCTCTCCCCCCACGGAAACTTCGGTTCCGCCATAGCGGCTGTAGATCACGGTGTCGCCAACGGCAACATCCATCGGTACGCGGTTGCCCTTGTCGTCAATGCGCCCCGGGCCCACTGCAACAACCTTGCCCTGCTGCGGCTTTTCCTTCGCCGTATCAGGAATAACCAGGCCGGAAGACGTCGTCTTCTCAGCATCTTCGGTCTTGATTACCACGCGATCTTCGAGCGGTTCAATGGAGATCGACACTGTCGCACTCCCTTTCTAACTGCCAATAACTATCTGTACTCAGTTGGACCACAGGCCCCGGTGCCTTGCCGTCGCGGGGGTCAAAGCACCAAACTGATCGAAGGTCACCTTACGGTGTCTTCCATCTGCGTATCAGTCTAAGACTGATCTGGCACTCAAACAAGCCGAGTGCCAACTTTCGCCCGGATTGTGCCCAAACTAGCGTTCAGGGGCGTTTGTCGGGCACAATCATTACCAATGTGGCCGCTCACCAAGGAGAACCGAATGGCTCTGGAATTTGCTCAGTCAGAACGCTCCACGGTTGGCGTTGAGTGGGAACTGCAACTGGTAGACAAGGACTCAAACGACCTGCGTCAGGCAGCCGACGCGGTGATCAGGAAGGCACGTGAGGATAAGGAGCTCTCCCCCCACGTACACCGCGAAATGCTTCTGAACACGGTGGAAGTAACCACCAAGAAGCGCAACACGATACCTGAATGCCTTGAGGATCTTCGCTACGGGGTTACGAAACTCAGACCGATCACCGACGATCTACGAATTGACCTGGCAACCGCAGGTACCCACCCGTTTGCGCGCCCCGCCTACCAGCGTGTGACGGACTCCAAGCGGTACGCGGAACTGGTGGAACGCACCCAGTACTGGGGCCGCCAAATGCTTCTTTACGGCGTCCACGTACACGTCGGCGTTGAGGACCGCGAAAAGGTCCTGCCGATCTGCAACGCGCTGGTCACCCGGGCGGGCCAACTGCAGTCGCTTGCTGCGTCCTCGCCATTCTGGGCCGGACAGGACACCCAGTACGCATCCAACCGCGCCATGGTTTTCCAGCAGCTCCCCACCGCGGGTATGCCCCCGCAGTTCCACAAATGGGAGGAGTTGGAGCGCTACCACGATGGGATGGCCAAAACCGGCGTGATCGACTCCTTCGATGAGCTGAGGTGGGACGTGCGCCCATCGATCAACCTGGGAACTGTGGAAATCCGCATTTTTGACGCCTGCACGAACATCCTGGAGGTGGAGGCGCTGGCGTCCCTGTCGCATTGCTTGGTGGAGTACTACTCCTCAATGATTGACGCAGGTGAGAAGATGCCGATCCTGCCGCAGTGGTTCATCGATGAGAACAAGTGGCGCTCCGCCCGTTACGGGATGGAAGCGATCCTCATTTTGGACGAGGACGGAAATGAGGAGCACGTCCGCGACACCGTTGAGCGGATGATAGAAAAGCTGGAGCCGACGGCACAGAAACTGGGCTGCCTTGATGGGCTGCGCAAGGTCCGCCAGATCCTCACGTTCGGCGCGTCGTACCAGCGTCAGCGTGCGGTGGCAGCCGCGGATCCGAAGCACGCCCTCGACAACGTCGTGGAACTGATGCGCGCGGAAATGGGCGCGGATTCCCCGCTTTCCCCGCAGACGTTCCTGGACATCCGCCAAAGCGGGTTCAAGCACACGGGGGCTGGGCGCAGGATCTAGCGCTCGGGCTACGGCGCGACGTAGATTTCGGACAGTTCCATTCCGGAGTCCGGACCGAAGTTTGTGGGCGAGGGCGGAAGCCCGGCATCCACCAGCAGGTACCCCAGGGCCGCGATCTGCGCGCCGTTGTCTGTGCAAAGCCGCATCGGCGGGATTCGCACGGTTACGCCCGCGCTTTGCGCCCTCGCCCCCAAAAGGGAGCGCAACCTTGAGTTCGCCGCGAACCCGCCACCCACGATGATCGTGTCGCACCCGTGATCCAGGGCCGCGCGCACGGCCTTGGCGGACAGGGAATCGTTGACGGATTCTGAGAAACCGGCGGCGACCTGCGCGGGGTCCGCATCGGGATTTTCCTTTAGGTGGCGCGACACGGCCGTCTTCAACCCGGAGAAGGAGAAGTCGTACTTGTAGCGTTCCTTGTCTTTGCCTGCGTGGAGCCCTCGCGGGAAACGCACGGCCGTCGGGTCATCCGCGGAAGCCGCCAGGCGGTCCATGTGCGGGCCGGCGGGGTACGGCAGTCCTAGGAGGCGGCCGACCTTGTCGAAGGCCTCCCCCGCGGCGTCGTCCAACGTCCCGCCCAGCTCCGTCACAGAGCGCGCCAAATCCTCCACGAGCAGCAAGTTAGAGTGTCCCCCGGACGCCACCAATCCGATAAAGCGTTCCGGAAGTGGCCCGTGTTCGAACATGTCGACAGCCAGGTGTCCGATCACGTGGTTCACGCCGTAGAGCGGCCGGTCGAGCGCCAGCGCCAACCCTTTCGCGGACGTGATCCCGACAGTCAGCGACCCGATGAGGCCGGGGCCCGCCGCGCACGCGATCGCATCAACGTCCCCTAGCGTCACGCCTGCTTTTTCGAGGGCGGCATCCAGCGTCGGAATAAAGGATTCCAGGTGTGCGCGGGAGGCGATCTCCGGGATGATCCCTCCGTAGCGTACGTGCTGGTCCATGGAGGTTGCGGTTACGTCGCCAAGCAGCTGCCCGTTGCGGACTAGGGCGATGCCCGTTTCGTCACACGTGGACTCAATACCAAGGATTAGGGGTTCAGAACTCACGTACGGCAGCTTACAGCTCCGGTACTGTCACCTGTGTTTGTGTGAGAGACGTTACGATGAAGGCCGTCCCGCCAGCGGACCGTGTCCACGGATGGAAAAAAGCCGGGCCCCACCCGAAGGTGAAACCCGGCTTCTCCAATAGTCGGTTTACAGGCCCTTGAATGTCGCCTTCGTCAGCTGACGGTTCAGGGTTGCAATGACGTCCAGTGGAATCTCCTTCGGGCAGACGGCGGAGCACTCACCAATGTTGGTGCATCCACCGAAGCCTTCCTCATCCATCTGGTTCAGCATGTTAACAACACGCGGCAGGTTCTCTGGGTGGCCCTGCGGCAGCAGACCCAACTGGGTGACCTTCGCGGAGGTAAACAGCATTGCGGATGCGTTCGGGCAAGCCGCAACACATGAACCACAGCCGATGCAGGCGGCAGCCTCAAAGGCAAGGTCAGCCTTCGGCTTCGGTACCAGGGTCACGTTTGCGTCCGGTGCTGCACCCGTGTTCACGGAGATGTAGCCACCAGCCTGGATGATGCGGTCAAACGCCGTGCGGTTCACAACCAGGTCCTGGATCAGCGGGAACGCAGTTGCGCGCCATGGCTCAATGGTGATTGTGTCCCCATCGCTAAAGGAACGCATGTGCAGCTGACACGTCGTGGTCTGTTCCGGGCCGTTTGCGATGCCGTCAATGACGACACCACACTGACCACAGATGCCCTCACGGCAATCAGAGTCAAACGCGACCGGATCCTCACCGCGTGCGAAGAGCTCTTCATTCAGAATGTCAAGCATCTCCAAGAATGACGAGTCCTCAGATACCCCGCGAACCTCGTACTCATGCATTGCACCTTCGGCATCTGGATTTGCCTGGCGCCAAATTCTTAGTTTCAGGTTCACTTGTAGCTCCGCTGTTTCAGTTCGATGTTCTTGTAAACCAAGGGCTCCTTGTGCAGGATCGGCGGGTTGTTGTCACCCGTGTACTCCCACGCGGAGACAAAGAGGAAGTCCTCATCGTCACGCTTGGCTTCGCCCTCTTCCGTCTGGGACTCTTCGCGGAAGTGGCCTCCCGCTGATTCCTCACGGTTCAATGCGTCGATGCACATCAGCTCACCCAGTTCAAGGAAGTCGGCTACGCGGCCGGCCTTCTCAAGGGACTGGTTCATTTCGCCGACGCTCTTACCCGGCACGCGCAGGTTGGTCCAGAACTCCTTGCGCAGTTCACGGATCATACCGATTGCCTTCAGCAGGCCTTCACGCGTACGGCTCATGCCGCAGTATTCCCACATGATGTGGCCCAGCTCCTTGTGGAAGGAGTCCGCGGAGCGGTTGCCCTGCATCGCCATCATCTTGTTGATGCGATCCTGCGCTGACCTCTTCGCTTCCACCACGTCAGGGGCGTTCTCATCCAGCTTCGGGAACGCGAACGCCGTGGACAGGTAGTCACACATGACGCCCGGCAGCGCGAAGTAGCCGTCAACAAGGCCCTGGAGCAGTGCGGATGCACCCAGACGGTTTGCACCGTGGTCGGAGAAGTTCGCCTCACCAGCCACGTACAGACCCGGGAGATTCGACTCGAGGTCGTAATCAACCCACAGACCACCCATCGTGAAGTGGACCGCCGGGTAGATACGCATCGGAACTTCATACGGATCCTCACCCGTAATCCGCTCATACATATCGAACAGGTTGCCGTACTTCGCGGACACACCGGACTTACCGAAGCGGGAGATCGCCTCTTCAAAGTCCAAGTACACACCGCGGCGCTCACCGTTCACCTTGGGACCCACGCCCCTGCCAGCGTCACACATGTTCTTAGCCTGACGTGACGCGATGTCACGGGGAACCAGGTTTCCGAACGCCGGGTAGATCCGCTCCAGGTAGTAGTCACGGTCTTCTTCAGGAATGTCCCTTGGATCCTTCTCGCAATCCTCCGCCTTCTTCGGCACCCAGATGCGACCGTCGTTACGAAGCGACTCTGACATCAGCGTCAGCTTCGACTGCTGGTCACCATGCTGCGGGATGCAGGTCGGGTGAATCTGCGTGTAGCAGGGGTTCCCGAAGTAGGCACCCTTCTTGTACGCACGCCAGATGGCGGTGCCGTTGCACCCCATGGCGTTGGTGGACAGGAAGAAGACGTTGCCGTAGCCACCGGTGGCGAGGACGACGGCGTCCGCCGTGTACGTCTCCAGCTCACCATTCACCATGTTGCGGCACACGATTCCGCGGGCGCGGCCGTCGGAGACGATTAGCTCGATCATCTCGTGACGTGCGTGCTCACGAACCGTCCCGGCTGCGACCTGGCGTTCCAGGGCCTGGTAGGCACCCAGCAGAAGCTGCTGACCTGTCTGGCCACGGGCGTAGAAAGTACGGGAAACCTGTACACCACCGAATGAACGGGTATCCAAGTATCCGCCGTATTCACGCGCGAAAGGCACACCCTGGGCAACGGCCTGGTCGATGACATTCATCGAGCACTCCGCCAAACGGTACACATTGGTTTCGCGTGCGCGGTAGTCCCCGCCCTTGACGGTGTCAACAAAGAGTCGCTCAACGCTGTCGTCGTCATTGCGGTAGTTCTTGGAGGCGTTGATGCCACCCTGAGCTGCAATGGAGTGGGCGCGACGCGCTGAGTCCTGGTAGAAGAAGGCATCTACGTTGTAGCCCTGTTCACCAAGTGAAGCAGCCGCGGAGGCGCCGGCCAGGCCGGTTCCAACCACGATGATGCTGAGTTTGCGGCGGTTAGCTGGGTTGACCAGCTTCACCTCATTTTTGCGCGTGGACCACACTTTAGACAGAGGCACGTTTCGTGGCGCCTTGGTGTCCTCAATGTCGGCCCCGATCCGGTACAGGCCGTCCACAAGTTTGTCGTCAGTCATTTTTCTCATTTCCTCTTCAAACGCCCTAGTGGATGACGCCGATAGCAATGAACAGCGGCGGCAGCATGAACATCACGAAGATCGCGCCCGCAACAATCCCGGACAGCCACAGCATGAATGTGCGTGTGTTCCTCCGGACCCACCCCATCGTCTGGAAGGCAGACCAGAAGCCGTGCCCGACGTGTGCGGTAACCAGCGCCACGAAGATCAGGTACACGATGAAGACCCAGGGCTGCTGGAAGGAGACAACGACCATGTCGTATGGCGTTGCGTCAGCCGCGAAGCCCGTGCGGATTGTCAGCGTCGTGAACTGGAGGAGGTGGAAGATGATCAGGAAGATCAGGAGCACACCCGTGATGCGCATGGTCCGGGCCGCGTAGGCATCAACCGCGCTCTTCTTCACTACGTAGGCCATCTTCCTGGCCTTCTTCGACTTCGCCCAGACACCGAAGGCGGAGATGATGTGGATAAGGATCGCAGCCAGCATGAGCGCGCGGAACACCCAGATGAACCCACCCTTGGGGAAGATCGGGTAGAACGCGTCGCCCTTGAGCCAGTGTGCGTAATGGTCATAGGCTTCGGGGCCTATGAATAGTTTCAGGTTCCCATAGGAGTGGAACAGCAGGAATAGGACAAGAAAGAGTCCCGACAGCGCCATCAACTGTTTTACGAACACGGTCGTAGTCCAGGCGCGCCGCCTCTTTAGTGCGACAGTATTAGTGGCCATGTGCCCAACAGTAATGAGGGCATCCCGATCTGGCTGAGGACTTGGTCCCACGTCAGTTTTGCGGATAATTCAGAACAGGCGTTTTCCGCGAGATTGCAGTCTTTTCTTAGGTCGAGGGCGCCCTTCAAACGTTGCGCGCAACACACATTTTCGAGGGCGTTTTACCACGCCTTCCCCTCCTTTTCGCAACGCCACCTTTCGGAAATAGGTATTTCCCAAAAAAGCACTTCAGGTTGCACCCGTGCCGCTTCCACCAGATAGTGGAGTTTGTGAGCGCATTGAAGCCGTATCTGCACTGGCCCGACGGTCTGCACAGGGAAGCGGACGGGCAGTGGATCGACAGTGCCGGAAATCCGGTGTCGGACCGGGCAGCGCTGGATCGCCTAAACGCCCTCGCACTGCCACCCGCATGGGAACACGTATGGGCATCGGAGGATCCGAATGCGCGCGTGCAGGCCCGCGGTGTAGATTCGCGCGGACGCGTGCAATACAGATACTCCAAAGAGGCGGTGGAGCGGGCCGCGGCGAACAGGTTTGACCACATGCTTCATTTTGCGGGCGCGCTTCCACAGATGCGTGCGAAGGTCATGACGGCGCTTGCGCGTAGGCCCGCAAAACCCGATGCGGACCAAGTCACCGCGCTGGCTGTACGTCTTTTGGACCTGGGTTTGTTCCGGGTTGGGACCGACCGGTATGTCCACGACAACCACACGTATGGCCTCACGACTTTGGAGCCTTCTCACGTGAACGTGGCCGGACCGGTGATCAACTTCGATTTTGTCGGAAAGGAGCACCTGCGCCAGGTTCACTCTGTTGAGGACCGCCATGCCGCAAGCGTGATGAGGCGCCAGTTGCAGGCCCACGGTGATGCTGCCGGAGGTCCACTGTTCCGTACGTTTGGTGACCCTTCGCATCGCGTGGATTCCACGACCGTGAACACCTACATTCACGCAGCTACCGGCAGTGCGGGGTCCGCAAAGGTTTTCAGGACTTGGGGAGCCACGGTGATCGCTGCGGCAGTGATGGCGGGCGCGGCGCATCCGGGCGGTAAGAGCCACCGGGACCCGACCCTTCACGCGTACGATGCGGCAGCCCATGTCTTGGGGAACACGCCCAGTATGGCGCGCAACTCCTACGTCTATCCCAAGGCGGTCGAGGTCGGTGGCACCACGCAAGCCAAAACCGCTGTTCAAGAGGCCATTTCGCGCGTCGGCACCGACAACGTGGAGAGGCTTTT
>CAZTTD010000088.1:5133-7869 GCA_964616925.1 uncultured Actinomyces sp. | reverse complement strand
AACCCGCACGGGCGCGGTGCGCTCGCACACGCATATAGGAGCCAGTCGTACATGTAGCAGCCAGTATCCGGGCGCCGTCTTCCAAGAACCGAACCGCGACACACGACCGATGACCACACGAACCACAGCCCCATTTACGAAGATCCGACAAACCGCGAACGTTGTGCCCGTTTTATAGCGATGTGCCCAACTTGCAACGATGTGCCCGCCGTCGAACGTTGTTCCCGGGAACAACGTTCGTTTCGCGCCACATCGATAACTCCACGCCGTTCGCTGGCGATTTGTGAACGTTGTGCCCGAAAATGGGCCGTTTAGCTTGTGCCCAAAGTGCAACGATGTGCCCGAAAAAGGGCCGATCAGCTAGCGATGCGCCCAAAACGGGGGCGGTTAGAACCCCGTGTATCCATCCCGGTTCATGAACGCGCCGTGTCCGGTGGTGGTATTCCAGCAGGTCAGCCCCTCTTCTGCTGAGGCGCACACCCACTGTTCCCAATAGACAACCTGCCCGTATTGCACTTCTTGCACCGGGTAGTCGCTCCAGATGAAGCTAGGCGCGTCTCCCCTGATGTCCAGGACTGGGGCGCTGTCGTCACGGAAGCCCATCCACCACTTGGGGTCTCCACCTGTGCCGTCCCCATAAGGTCTGTCTTGGATATAGGAGGCAACCCCACAGCCTGCGCCTTCATAGCCGAAGTCGCAACCAATGTTGCCCGAGGGCGTCACGATAGCCGCCAACGTGCCCCCATATTTCAGTTCGTGCACCGTCGTTATGGGTGTGGCCTCTGCGGGCCTTGGGCCGCCAGCGCCGGGATAGGCTCCGGGAATTGAAGCACCCACATAGACAGGTTCCGGCGTCGCCACGGGTTCTTCTTTGACGGTTTCTGGTTCTTCAGCGGCCTCCGTCGGTTCAAGCGTCTTCGCCTCTTCCTTCGACTTTGCCTCCGAAGCCTCCGAAGTCTCCGACTGTGCCACGACTGCCGCGGAATCCGCGTCGGCCTTCTTCCCACCGCTCATCAGCGCAAATGTGCCGAGCGCAGCACCTGCAACCAGTAGTCCCGCGGCCGCGCCGGCTACTACCTTGAACCAAGTCTTATCCCAGGCGCGGGCACCTCTTGATCCCGCCTCCGCATCTGACCCCAACGGCGACTGAGACGGCAACTTCGACTGCACGCCAGCGTGCGCCCCGCCCTCGCCAGCACCTCCACCGGCGTGCGCCCCGCCCTCGCCAGCACCGTCGCCTACCGCTCCAACCGCACCCGCCGCGGCAGGGTTCACCTGCGCGATCCACTGGGTCAAGCCCGGATAACAACGTGGGTGCGTCAACACCTGCGCGTGAAGGTCATATCTCTGTTGGGCGATCTGGGACAGTCGCTCCGAGGACGTCGAAGGATCCCACAGTTCAGCTTCAGGACTCATTCCAGCAGACACCTACCTTGAAAAACCAACTCGCAAAGACCAGCCCGGCGCTACGCTTCGTCACGTAGCGCCAAGTGCCCACTCCACCGCGGACGCACCCCCATTCTCCGTCGGAAAATGCTCGGAATCCGCGGAATATCAAGCAATAACTTGCCCAAAGTGCCGCCCTCTGACCATCACTTCCGTCCTTCCTCTCCACCTACCGCAACACCCGATCCTCTTCACCTACCGCGGCACCCGATCCTCTCCACCCACCGCGGCACCCGATCCTCCCCACCCACCGCGGCGCCCGATCCTCTCCACTTACCGCTGCATCCGATTCCGTGCGCACCTGAGGACGACCAGATGCGGGACGAGGTTCTTGGTCTTGTCGATCCCGCGCGAACGCGGGCACCACAACAGCGCACACCACACACGATGTCCGCTACGATCAAAACAATGACTCAGATCACAGTGTCAGGAGACGAAATGCCATTCTTGGAAGTCGACGCAAGCGGCGCACCACTCCTTGAGGGAGAAGTTGGCGAACCGCCCGCGATCAGCATGGAGGCCCTCCACGAAGTAACCATCAAAGCCGGCCTGCTGACGGGAAGTGACAACCCGGAGATCCGGGATTTGGCGAAGGCTGTGGGAGAGCTCGGTGCCATCGTGCACCAGCTTGTAAACGGGCTCCGCTGGGGCGAGATCAAAGTTGTGGCCGCATACGGCACACCTCCGGGCGACAAAACACCTCCAGGCGACAAAACAACTCCGGGCGACAAGACCCCGCTTCCGACGAAGCGTCCCAGGATCCCGAAGATCGTCCTACCAGGTACCACACCAGGACTGACAGACACATAGAAAACCAGCACTTCGAGAAATGGGCTGTGTGCGCTGCTGGTGCTGGGTTCAGGCGCCCTTCACAAAAAGGGGCTGTGGTTGGCGTGGTCATCGGTGGCGTGTTGTATTCGGTTCTTGGAACGCGGCGTCCGGATGCTGGCTGCTCCATGTATGACTGGCTGCCACCTGCATGGGTTAGCGCACCGCGCGTGTGCGGGTTATCGAACCCGCGTCGAAGCGGAACGCCTCACCGAAGGGAGCGCACCGCGCGCGTTGCGGGTTATCGACGGTCGCAGCCGGTTAGCTCACGACGAATAGGAAATCTGGCTAGCTCACAACGAATAGGAAATCTGGCAGCAACCCAAGAGAAAGCCAGAATGGGGGTGTTAGTCGGCGTTCCGCTTGCGATGGGGTGGTGTTGGGCGGCTACGAACTGGGGATCCAACGGGACAAAGGGGGGATATACCCAGACTGGTTTTGCCTCACCACGGAGTATCGAAG
>CAZTTD010000088.1:1354-5033 GCA_964616925.1 uncultured Actinomyces sp. | reverse complement strand
TCGAAGCTACATAGGCGGACGCAACCGGGGAGCTCAACTTGCCCCTCCACCAAGCGCGCCCTCGCCGAATCCGCCAAACTGTATACATGAGGCATTTCGACCGCACCAGTGACTCCCGCGAACTTGTCGAACTCATCTTGAACCACCGGGATAAGCCGCTGGTGGTCATCAGTACCTTGGATGAGCACGGCGCTTTCGGCTACGACCCCACCTATGTCGCGACTGAGCTGGGGGACGACGCCGACGTCATCACCGTCACCACGGGCGCCGTCACATATGAGATGGCCAGCCTGCTCCCGCCGCGCACCCAGGTGTACAACGGGGCCGCGCGTTCCTACCCGCCCTCGTTCGGACAGAACCCGGACTACGCCCGCTCCAACCTCCGCTTCCCGGACCGTCATTCGGTGGATGAGTTGATCGAGGACGCCCTGGCCCAAGTCACGCTCGCCTCCGTCGCCGCGCCCACGAACCGGGCGGTCTGGACGAAAGCGCGTGTTGAGCGGGTGAGCGGCTCCATCGGAAACGTCGCAGTCCTCACTGATGGGCGCCGGGTCCTCATCAACGCGGACCGCCTGCCGCCGGACGTGCCGCTGGCGTCTGGGCTGGCGATTGGGGAGCCGATCGAAGGCTGGCTGCTCGGCCAAGACCTCTCCCCCGAAGTTGCGCGGCCCGACCCCAGTCTCTTTAGGGACGGCGACGTGCTGGCGGCGCGCGTGATCAAGGCGACGGAGAGGCGCGCTACCGTCCTCGTTCACCCGCTGCTGCCGCCCGTGATTCTGCGCCGACGCCACGTGATCGCAACCGCGGATGACGAAGATGAGACGCGCGTGACCGACTTTGTGCAGGTCGGGCAGCGTGTCCGGGTGCGCGTCGCCCATTCGGAACGCGGGCTTGGGCTGACCATGGTGGGTGTGGACGAGGGCGAGGCGCTCACCCATCAAATCCCCCTTCTCCGCGGCGGGGTGCCTTGGATTCGTGAGGACGAGGACGAGGTCGAGGATGCGGCGGCGGCAGAGCCGGTGGAAGAAACGGAGCCTGAGCAGCCTGTGCAGGCTTCCGCGGCAGAGTTGACCGGGGTGGCGGAGCCTTTGGCGGGCGCGGCGCCCTCGCCCATCCCATATTTTGATTCAAGTGGCATATTGGATGAGATAAACGCACTTCGCGGGGCGTTTGAGCGGTTCAGCAGGGAGATGCGCGCGGGGACGGACCTGGAGACGTTGGACAGGTTGCGCGAAGAGATTAGTGGGCTGCAGGTGGAGTTGAGGAGGGAGAGGAATAGGAGTGCGGAGCTCTCGGGGAGGATTGCGCGGCTGTCCCGGCAGTCGACGGTTGCCACGCCGATACCGCAGGTTTCCCGGCTGACGGGGCCCCGTTCGCAACCGGACCAGTGGGAGGATTCGGAGTCGTGGATTCGCCATGAGATCACCTGCGCCTGGGTTGACCGCACGACCGCCTCAGATAAGCGGGCGCACCCGATTAAGGCGTATCTGATTGGGCCGGCGTTCGCGGCCAGCATGGAGGCGTTGGACGCGCGGTCGTTCGACAAGGCGTTGCGGGCGGTTGTGGATGTGGTGAATGGGCGGGCGTCGGGGATACCATCTCGGGAACTTCGCCGCCTACGCACCGGGGCTGGTGGGGATGATCCGTACCGGCAGCGGGCGGATGGTTCCTGGTGTTGGAGGGTGTCGATTGAGTCGGGTACGCCCCAAGCCCGGCGGCTTCACTTCTGGAAGCGGCCCGACGGTACGGTGGAGTTGAGCCGCGTGGTGAATCACGACGACTTTCAGCCGTAGGCGCGGCCTAGAACCCCTCGTACCCGCTCCTACTCATGAACGCACCATGGCCGGTGGTCGTGTTCCAGCAAGTCAGACCCTCTTCCTCAGAGGCGCAGACGACGTCCTCCCAGTAAACGATCTCACCGTATTCCACTACCTGCGCCGGGTACTCAGGGAACATGAACATTGCGACGTCACCCTTCGGGTAGATGAAGGGGTACTCACCATCGGTGAATGTGATCCACCAGTATGGGCCGGAGTGTTCCTCTGCGCCGTAGGGCTGATCCTCTATGTATGAGATGACACCACACGCCTGTAGGTCCCATGTGAAGTCGCAGCCGATGTTGCCCGAGGGCGTCACAAGCGTCGCGAATGTCCCCGAGTATTCCATTTCGTACACCGAACTTATGGGCGTTGCCGACGCTGGCCGTGGCCCGCCTGCATCCGGGTATGCTCCGGGGATCAATGCGCCCGGGTAGGTTGTGTCTGGGACGAATACCGACTGGTCCTCGTTTGTACTCTTTTCCTTCGAGGTTCCTGTTTCCCTCTGCGTGTCTTGCTCAGGTTTCGCCTCCGAGGCCCGCTTCGCGATCTCCGCAATCCCGCTACCCGAGGACGTTTTTTCCTTCCCACCTGATGTGAACGCGTAGACGGCGAACACGATCCCGGCCACTAGCAGCAGCGCGAGTATCACGATGCCCACCACGAACCACGGCTTCTTCCAGATGGATTTGGATGGGGCTTGCGCACCTGGGCCGGCGCCCGCGCCAGTCGCGGTGCCCGTTCCTGTCCCGGTCGACATGGGGCCGATTGGTGCGGGGGCGCCCGGGCCGCCCGGAACGGGTCCGCCAGGCCCACCTGGCATCGGCGCGCCTGGTCCGCCTGGCATCGGCGTGCCTTGTCCGCGTCCTCCCGGACCTGAGCCACCCGGCCCACCCGGCATCGGGCCACCCGGTCCGCGCCCTCCAGGACCTTGCGCACCTGGCCCACCTGGCATGGGGCCGCCTTGGATCTGCGTTTGTGCGGGCCCAGCAGCCACGGGTCGTCCCGGTATTGGCCCGCCCGGCACGGCGCCACCCGGCATCGGCCCACCCTGAATCTGCGTTTGGTCCGGCCTGCCGGGCATAGGTCCTGCCTGCAGGGGCCCAGTCAAAATTTCAGTCGGAGCGTCCTCGCCTGACACGGGCCGCGCCAAGACTTCTGACGGCGCGTCCTCGACGGGAGCGTCCGGGCCCGCACCTACGCCCTCGCCCGGAGCGTCCGGACCCGCACCTACGCCCTCGACCCGAATCGCAACCACCCCGGGGCTGGCCTCACGCAACCACTCCGCCAGTCCGGGATAGCAGTTTGGATGCCCCAGAATCTGCCCGTGCAAGTCGTAGCGGTCCTGCGCAATCTCCGCGAGCCGCTCCGGCGGCGTCATCGGATTCGCGAGTTCAGCTTCTGGTTTCATACCGGCATCCCACCCTTCGTGGCCGTTGGCGGACGGCGCATTCCCCTGGCACAAGACAGCCCGCCACCTGCACTTGTGTCGCAATGTAGCCTGCGCCTGTTCTTCCATTCTCGCCCAACTACACGGCGCAACGCACGCGCGGGCAGACGAAAAACCACCCTCTCACGCATTCACCCCAAATGATGACGGCCTTTAGGCCCAGGTTCACGCAAGCAGATTCTCGTTTGGGCGAGGGCGGGACTGCATTGTGAGATCGTGGACCAACATATCCGTTGGGACGTACGACGATGTGGTCCCTCTAGCACCTACCGCGGAAGCTCCGTTTAGTACCTACCGCGGAAGCTCCGTTTAGTACCTACGGCGGAAGTTCCGTTTAGCATCTATCTCGAAAGCTCCGTCCGGTACCTACCTCGGAAGCCCGTTCAATACCTACCTCGGAAGCCCGTTCAAT
>CAZTTD010000088.1:0-1254 GCA_964616925.1 uncultured Actinomyces sp. | reverse complement strand
TACCTACCTCGGAAGCCCGTTCAATACCTACCTCGGAAGCCCGTTCAATGCCTACCGCGAAAGTTTAGATCATGGCCAGGCAGTCTTCTCTAGCAGGCAAAGGCACGCGCAGCATCCTGTTTTTCTTCGTTGGGATGGCAATACTCATCTTTGGTGTTTACACCTCCGGCTCCACCCTGGTGCTGGCCGTGTTCGGCAAGGATACACCGGGCACCGTGTACCAGTATGACGTGAAGAGGGATGATGAGCAGTCGGGGTTTAAGACCTCGTACCGCGTCCACCAACGCTATTCGTTCACCGTCGACGGCACCGTGTATGAGGTGGGTACTGAGTATTCGACGAAGCATCCGCTCGAGCAACTTGAGCAAGGCAAGACGCGCACCGAAATGATCCGCTATCTGCCGGCATCCCCAAAGATGAACAAGCCGGCTTCGGTTGCGTCGTTCTCAGAGTTAGGTTTCATTCGGGGCGGGCGGCTGTTTTTGGTGCCGATATTGTTGCTGGCGCTCTTAGGATTCGGGATCTCGGGGGCCTTAGGATTTCAAACGCCCCTGTCGAAATTCCTGGCGCGGAAAAAGCCTGCGGACACCGATAGCCCAGGCTGAGTGGGGCTGGAGTCCCGGGTGTCGGGCACACCCGGGACTCCTGTGCCCGTCGCCCGGCACACACCCATCCCCCTCGCCCGGCATCCGGCACCCCCTACATTCGGACCGCCTCCTCTGCGCACAAATCCCCCTGCAGTCCGCCACCCGGCACGCATCTATCCACATCTCCCGGCACCTGGCACAGGACACCTATCCGCCCAGATCCCCTTGTATCGCCAGAACACGGTTCCTGAAAAAAGACATCAAGAGCCACAGGAGCGTCCAAGATACATAGCGGGGCCGAGGATACATTCCGGGTAAAGATTACGGCGTTTTTATTAACCTTTAGGCTCCCCGCATGTACCTTCGGCCCCGCAATGTACCTTCGAGCCGCATTCTTCGCATTTCGTGCGCCCTTTTGCGTGCCTGGAGTCAAAACGCGCCTGCCATTTCTCTCACGCCATCTCACTTGCGTTGGACTCAACGCGCCCTCCTAACCCGTCACCCCTCCTAACCCCATCGTGTGTTCGTCGCATGCTCTTCGTATGTACTTCGGATCCACCCAATCACTATCTCCTCTGCGCTTCGCGGGCGCACATGGCCTCCCTGTCTGCAGAAGGTTCACCTGAACCCTCAATGGGTCAGCTAAACGCTGGTTGGGTGAGCTGAA
>CAZTTD010000087.1:3431-7923 GCA_964616925.1 uncultured Actinomyces sp. | reverse complement strand
ATCTTGTTCAGGATCACGACACGCGGGCGCTGCGCCAGCGGCACGTACCCCTCCACCTCACCAAGGTCACCCTGGTAGGCGTCCAGTTCCGCCTCAATCGTGTCGAGGTCGCGCAGCGGGTCACGTTCCACCTCAAACGAGGCCGTGTCGATCACATGCGCAATCACCGAGCACCTCTCAATATGGCGCAGGAAATCCAGCCCCAGCCCCTTCCCCTCCGACGCGCCCGGGATCAGGCCCGGCACGTCCGCGATGGTGTACCGCTGGCCCCCCGCGTCAACGACGCCCAGGTTCGGAACAAGCGTGGTGAACGGGTAGTCCGCAATCTTTGGGCGAGCCGCCGACATAGCCGCGATCAGGGAAGACTTCCCCGCGGACGGGTAGCCCACCAGCGCGACATCCGCGATGGACTTCAGTTCGAGGACGACCTCCGCTTCCTCCCCCGGCTCCCCAAGCAGGGCAAAGCCGGGCGCTTTACGTGCGCGATTGGCGAGGGCGGCGTTGCCGAGGCCGCCCCTGCCGCCCTCGGCCACCACCACTTCGGAACCCTCCGCGGAAAGGTCCGCCAGAAGCGCACCGTCCTTCGTTTTCACGACCGTGCCGATCGGAACGGCAAGGATCAGGTCTTCAGCGTTCTTACCATGACGCAACGCGCCCGCGCCTTGCGCCCCGTTTTCCGCCTTCTGGTGGGGGCGGTGATGATAGGAAAGGAGCGTGGTTTCCTGGTCGGTTGCCCGCACAATCACGGAGCCGCCGCGGCCACCATTCCCGCCGTCAGGACCACCCAGGGGCTTAAACTTTTCACGCAAGACAGAAGACACCCCATGGCCACCACTTCCCGCCATGACGCTTATCTTCGCTCTATCTACAAAATCAGCCATTTTCTCCCCCAGCCACCTCTTCTACCCACATTGTCCCAGATATGCGAAAGAGGACACCCGCACGCGGATGTCCCCTCTGCTTATGCTTCAGTGTTGCAAGCGCCCTTAGGCAGCTTCGACAACGCTGATAGCGCGACGACCGTGAATGTTCCCGAACTCAACGTTTCCGTCGATCAGGGCAAACAGCGTGTCATCCTTGCCGCGGCCAACATTGTGGCCGGGGTGGTACTTGGTTCCCCGCTGGCGGACCAAGATCTCACCTGCAGAAACATACTGGCCACCGAAGCGCTTCACGCCAAGGCGCTGAGCGTTCGAGTCGCGGCCGTTACGAGTAGAGCCAACGCCCTTCTTTGATGCCATCTTCGATACTCCCTAAAATCCCGCTGGTGGCGCTTAGCCGATTTCCTTAACCTCAACCACAGTCAGCGGTTGACGGTGTCCCAGACGCTTACGGTAACCAGTCTTGTTCTTGTACTTGATGATGCGGATCTTCGGACCCTTTGCGTCACCAATAACCTCAACCTTGACGGTCTTGCCCTTCAGCTTATCGGAGCCGACCAGAGCGGTTTCGCCGTCAACAATCATGACCGGCTCAAGCTCAAGGGTCTCTCCGACTTCAGCTTCGACCTTGTCAATAATGACAACGTCGCCGACAGCCACTTTGTCCTGATGGCCGCCAGCCTTCACAATCGCGTAGACCACGTTCTGCTCATCTCTAATCGGAAAAATCTTCATTACGACACGTGAGTGCCGACTAGTAAATCTAACTGAAACCCACTCTAGGCGGCAACCTAGCGGGGCCCGCAAGCGGCAATTACACGTGTGTAGTTGCGCACGTTAGCCTTCCTGGGCGCCAAAAAGGTCACGCACGGCTTCCCTTGCGGACTCTTCCTTGGCGTGCGCGTCCTCCGGGGTCGTCCCCTTCGTCGGCGCTACCTTCGGCGCCGCCTTCTTCGTATCCAGCGGCCCGGTCACGACTGCGCGTCGCCTCTGCGGCCTAGTCACAGCCTTAGAAGGGACATGTTCCGTTGGCAGCACGATGTCATCCAAGGACGCGGCGGGCTTGCGCTCAACCTTTTCTGGGGCGCCGCGCCTCTGCTCTGGCGCCTCTTCACTCTTCGGCTTGGCGTCCTCAGACGCACTTGCGCTCTGCTCACGCTTCTGGGCTGCGGCGCGGGTGTCGACGCCGCGTGTGCGAACAGCTCGGCGTTGGCGTGGCGCGCGCGGTGCACCTTCTGCTTTCGCGTCCCCACCCGCAGTCGGGCCGGAAGCTGAGGCGTGCGCTGAAGAAGTCGCGTGACCGTCTGGCTTCCCGCGGCCCCCGCCCTCGCCATCACCCGTCTTGGCATCCGCATTTTGGTCCGAGGGCGACCGATGCGCATCCTCACTTGGCACCGTCGCAGCCGCGATCGCAGACAAAGCGGATTTCACCTTCTCATCACCCACGTGACTGTCGGTGGTGGGGCGGTCATCTTTTTGACGCTCCCGCCCTCGCCCCTCAGTCTGGCGTGGCTGAGCCTGATGCCCGCCCTGCTTGCGACGCCCACGCGGCGGGGTCTGCCCGTGCTCAACGGGGTGGTCATGAACGATGAACCCGCGCCCCTCACACACCTCACATGTCGTTGAGAAGGCCTCAACCAGCCCCTCACCAACCCGTTTACGCGTCATTTGAACGAGGCCGAGGGACGTAATCTCCGTAACCTGATGGCGCGTCCGGTCCCGCCCAAGTGCCTCCACAAGCCTGCGCAGCACCAGTTCCCGGTTCGCCTCCAGCACCATGTCAACAAAGTCGATGATGATGATCCCGCCGATGTCGCGAAGACGCAGTTGGCGAACGATTTCCTCAGCCGCCTCCAGGTTGTTACGCGTCACCGTCTCTTCCAAGGTGCCCCCGGAGCCCACGAACTTACCCGTGTTCACGTCAACAACCGTGAGGGCCTCCGTGCGCTCAATGATCAGCGTGCCGCCACTTGGCAACCAAACCTTGCGGTCCATACCTTTCGCCAGTTGCGAGCGGATGTTCTTCGCATCAAACACGTCCTCCTTGGAGTTCCACTTCTCAAGGCGGTCCAGAAGTTCCGGGGAGAGCTCCTCCACATACTCATGGACGGTCTGGTAAGTCTCATCCCCCTGGACGATCACGCTGGCGACGTCCTCATTGAAGAGGTCGCGCACCACGCGCACCACCATCTCCTGTTCCCCGCGAAGCAAAACGGGCGCCTTGCGGGTGGTCGCTACCTTCTTCTCGATCTTTTCCCACTGACCGGCTAGGCGCTTCACGTCGTCGCTCAACTGCTCTTCCGTCGCGCCCTCGGCCGCAGTTCGCACTATGACACCCGTGCCGTCGGGGACCAGCTGCTTCAGGACCTTCTTCAGTCGCGCCCGCTCATTTTCGGGCAGTTTGCGGCTGATCCCGAGCACACTTGAACCCGGAACCAGAACCAGATAGCGGCCGGCCAGCGTGATCTGGCTGGTCAGACGCGCGCCTTTGTGCCCAATCGGGTCTTTGGCGACCTGAACGAGGACGTTATCCCCCGGCGCCAACGCCGTCTCAATCCGACGCGGCTTCCCTTGCATTCCGAGGGCGTCCCAGTTGACTTCACCCGCATACAGGACAGCGTTTCGCCCCTTACCGATGTCGACGAAGGCCGCCTCCATGGAGGGAAGAACGTTCTGCACTTTGCCCAGGTATATGTTGCCAACGATCGACTGGTTGGTGCGCCTGGCTACGAAGTGTTCCACCAGGATCCCGTCCTCAAGGACAGCGATCTGGTCGGAGCCGTCCTCATGGCGCACAATCATGCGGCGGTCAACGGATTCACGGCGCGCCAAGAACTCTGACTCCGTGATGGAGTGGCGCCTACGCCCGTCCCGGCGGCCTTCCCGCCTGCGCATCCGCTTCGCCTCCAGGCGCGTTGAACCCTTGATGGACTGGACCTGGTCGTCCGAGGAGTCCGAGTCCGCCCCATCACTGCGTGCACGCCTACGCCTGCGTCGCGTGGAGGGGGAATCTGGGTCGGCGGCTGCCCGCGCCCCGCCCTCGCCCCCATCATTTCCGTTGCCGGTGGAAGGTTCCTCAGCGCCAGAGTCTGCCTGCGCATGCTTGGCTGATTTTGTGGACTTGTTTCCCTTCGACTTGCCCTTCTTGGGCGGATTCTGCCTGTCGGGATCGGTCTTTGTGGGGCGCCCCTCCCCCTCATCCGCACTGTCTGCTTCTGACCCCTTCGACTTGCGGTTCTGCGGGTCACCCTTCTGGGGGCGGCGCGCGGCCGACTCATTCCCGGTTTTCTTCGCGGGGGTTGACGGCTCTACAAATTCGGGCGCGGTGAACTCCGGTGCTTGGAAAAGCAGGGTCGATGCGGGCGTTTGGGGAGCTTTCGGGCTCCCGGTTTCGTCGCTACTCAATTTTTACTCCAACGGCGCAGCGCACTCCCACACCGGGGCGCCACACCAGAACCATTACGCATCCATGAACTGGACCAAAGATTTGACGGACCATTGCTTGACTGCGGCGTTTCCCCGGTGTCTCACCAGGTACTTCACCAGCGCCACCCGAAGGTGCGTTCGGGGGTCCTCAACACTCATACTACCCCCAGCGCCCAAAAGAACCC
>CAZTTD010000087.1:0-3331 GCA_964616925.1 uncultured Actinomyces sp. | reverse complement strand
GAAACTGTAAGCAACCTGTGACATTAAGATCGCGCAATGAGTCGCGGGACTACGCTGGCGGCGGTAGATTTGAGAGTGACCAATGTCCTGAGCGCGACTGGATTGGGGGCGAGGACGCCTTGAAGCGTCCGGCGGCGCTCAAGACCAATTTCGATGGACTTGACTGTTTCATTGCAGATACAGATGAAAGGCCCTGTAAATGGATGTCCTAACGACAGCGCTTGACACTGTCGCGATCGGAAGGTGGCAGTTCGGTATTACGACCGTCTACCACTTCTTCCTTGTACCTTTGACAATCGGATTGTCACTCTGCGTCGCAATCATGCAGACGCTGTGGTACGCGACAGGTAAGGAGGCGTGGCTGCAGGCTACGCGCTTCTTCGGAAAGCTCTTCCTAATCAACTTCGCACTTGGCGTTGCCACAGGCATCGTGCAAGAGTTCCAGTTCGGCATGAACTGGTCGGAGTACTCCCGATACGTCGGCGACATCTTCGGTGCACCTCTTGCGATTGAAGCGCTGTTGGCGTTCTTCATTGAATCCACATTCCTTGGTTTGTGGATCTTTGGGTGGGGTCGCATCTCGAAGGGGATACACCTACTGACGATCTGGATGGTCACCATTGGTGTGAACCTTTCAGCGCTGTGGATCCTCACCGCAAATGCGTGGATGCAGCACCCTGTTGGCACCGTGTTCAACCCTGAGACAGGGCGCGCAGAACTTGACGGTGTTGGGGGCTTCTTCCAGCTCATCTTGAACCCCGTTACGTGGCTGACTTTCAGCCACGTCGTCACCTCATCATGGCTGCTTGCTGGCACGTTCATCGCTGGTATCGCAGTTTGGTGGATGACGCGTGCTGCCCGTGAGGGCGGGGAAGCCGGCATGACGGAAGCCCGCGACGTGTGGCGGCCCATAACAATCTTCGGTCTGATCGTCATAATCATTGGTGGTCTGGGTACCGCAGGCACCGGTCACTTCCAAGGCCAAGAGCTGGTTGAAATCCAACCGGCGATGATGGCTGCGGCGGAAGGAATCTGTGTTGACACAGAAGGTGCGGCGTTCACCATCGCAATGTTTGGCGACTGCCCACTGGATCGTGACGGCGCCGATCCGACCAGGATCATCACGGTTCCGGGCGTTGCATCGTTCATGGCTTCGAACTCATTCTCCGCGCCTGCAGAGGGTATTGCGGACATTCAGGAGCGCATGGTCGATCTGATGAACAGCAGTGACGTCTTTGTGGAGAAGTACGGAGATGCCTCCCAGTACAACTTCATCCCACCGCAGATGCCGGTGTTCTGGACGTTCAGGCTGATGATTGGTCTGGCCGGTTTCTCCGCGATCCTTGCGTTGTGGGGTCTGTGGGCGATACGTAAGGATCGTGTTCCAACGTCGAAGTGGCTTGGGTGGTTCGGCTTGATTTCCTTGCCGATGCCGTTCTTGGCCGCTGCCGCCGGGTGGATCTTCACTGAGATGGGACGCCAACCTTGGGTTGTGTATCCAAATATCGCGGCCATGCAAAACGGTGAACCACTTGGTGATGTGAACCAGTTGACCGCGGTTGGTATTTCAACTTCGGTCAGCGCGGGACAGATGCTCACCACCATGATCCTGTTTACCGTCCTGTACTTTGGTTTGGGCGTTATCTGGGTGTGGCTGATGCGCAGATACGTCATTGAAGGGGTGTCTTACTCTCCTGGCAAGAAGTCCAAGAGTGAGGCCGCCCAGTCCCTCTACTTCGGATACTGATAGGAGCCGATTGAAATGACAGCCCTAGTAGTTATCTGGTTTATTCTCATCGCGGTCCTTTGGACCATGTACTTAGTCCTTGAGGGATTCGACTTCGGCGTGGGGATGCTCATCCACGTCGTTGGAAAGAACAAGCAGGAACGTTCAGCAATAGTTCGGACCATCGGCCCGCACTGGGATGGAAACGAAGTTTGGCTTCTTACCGCCGGTGGTGCAACGTTTGCGGCCTTCCCACTTTGGTATGCGACCTGGTTCTCAGGCATGTACATGGCGCTCTTCCTGCTGCTGGTACTGCTGATCTTCCGCATCATGGCCATTGAGTGGCGTTCAAAGGTGAGGTCTCAGAAGTGGGTGGACACGTGGGACTGGATCCAGTCGGTCACGTCGTTTGGAGTGCCACTGGTTCTGGGCGTCGCGTTCTCCAACCTGGTTTCAGGTATGAAGGTTGAAGCTCAGCAAGCGGCCGTTGTTGATGGGCGCGTGCAGGTTACAACAATCGATGCCTCTGCTGTTGAGAGCTCCTTGAACAACGGAAACATTGTGTTCAACCTGACCGGCGGATTCTGGTCCCTTTTCACCGTGTACTCTCTGCTTGGCGGAGTAACGATGGTGGCGATCGCATTGGCGCACGGAACACAATTCCTGTCCATGAAGACCGAGGGTGCGGTCGAAAAGCGCGCCACCGCCCTGTCCGCGAAGGCTTCAATCGTTGCAGTTGTCCTGGGAGCCGTGTGGGTCATTTGGGGACAGCTTGCATACTCCACGAACGCTTGGGCTTGGCTCCCGCTGCTGATTGCGGCGGTGGGACTGATTCTGGCCGCAGCGTTCTCACAAGCGTCCATGCGGAAGGAAGGGTGGGCTTTCACCTTCTCCTCCATTGGTATCGCAGGTGCCGTGGCGTGGGTATTCTCCACAATGGCTCCGTACACCATGAAGTCCTCCATCGACGTTGCGTACTCCCAGCCAATGGAGTGGGCTGCGTCAACGCAAGGAACCCTGACCGTGATGCTAGTGGTCGCGTTGGTCTTGGTCCCTGTTGTTTTGGCGTACACCGTGTGGTCCTACTGGGTGTTCCGCGGGAGGGTGAGCACGAAGGACATGTACCCATCTGGTTTGCTGCCGGACAAGATCCGTCCTAAGGCAAACTTCCTGACTGGCCGAATGGACTAGCAGTCCTCATTCTTGGTGGCGCTGCGGCACTACTAAGAAGGCCACAACCAAGAAGCCCGGTGTCTGTGACTGGCAATCACACAGACACCGGGCTTCTTCGTGCCGCTTCGTGTTTTACGCGCCTTTCATGTCTCTTCGTGCCTTCCGTGCCTCTTCGTGTTTTACGTTTTGCGCGCTTTTCGTGCTTTACGTGCTTTACGCTTTGCGCACTGAGTTTTGTATGCCGGTTCGCTTGCCTGGAGTCCACACCCGGCCCCCGTTTTCGTCTGCATCGGACTCAATGGCACTTCCTCTTTGCATGGGCACCGTCAGCATTCCTTCCCGGTGGAGGGTCACTTGGACGCAGGATGTGTTAGCTGAACGCGGGTTGTGTTAGTTCAACACACGATGTGTACGTTCAACACACGTTGTGCA
>CAZTTD010000086.1:2211-8006 GCA_964616925.1 uncultured Actinomyces sp. | reverse complement strand
AGCAGACAATCCGGCGGGCCATGCGTTTGCAGTGTGGACCATCAACTTGGGTTCCTCATTGGCGGCCGCGCATCTTCCAGCAGAACAGCAACCGAGGTGAACCTTCTGAACTCCGCGGATACAGATATCCCCAAGTTGGCTCTGGACACCCCAAGTTGGCATAGCCATCTTGGGGGTTCGCACACCAACTTGACCATTTCTGTTGTTGGCACGTAGTCGGAGGAGTATCTCCCGTCCTAGCGGGCTCGGTCCACCTTAATCGGCTCGGTCCGCCCTAGCTGGCCCCTGCCACCCTGGCCGCCCTAGCCCGCCTGATCCGCACCCACCAGCTTCGCTGCCTCCTGGTAACGCTCCTCAAACTGCGGAATCGCATTGTCCCAGGTGTAGGGCATTTCGACAGCGCGGTTATGGTCCTTGTAAGCGGCAACTTGCGCCGGATCCCGCGCCCAATCCACCAGGACCTCACCAAAGTGCGCATCAGTCTGCACGGCGCGCCCCTCAACACCATCGAGGACCGCTGCCCCAAACCCCGACTGCGCCCTCGACAGAATCGCAAGACCCGCCGCCCGAGCCTCCAAACCGGAGATCGAAAACGCGTCCTTCACGCTCGGAGCCAAGTAGACATCCGCGCCGGCGTACAAATCCACGAGTTCCTGCTTCGTCATCCGCCCCGGCAAACGCACCCACGAATCCATCCCGTGCTTCGCAATGTACCGGCGCGCGGATTCTAAACCCGGCCCCTCCCCCGCAACCACCACGCGAAGTGCGAGGGCGGCAGGCGCACAAACAGATGCGAGGGCGGCAGGCGCAGAGCCGTCAGACGCAGAAACAGATGCGAGGACGTCGCGCGCAGAACCGGCAGGCGCAGCACCCAGCCCCGCACCATTCAAGTCCAACCTCTCCCCCACGGTCCTCAGGATTCGCAACAGTTCCGGCACCCTCTTGCGCGGCGCAAACCGAGTCGCACTCACAGCAACCAGCCCCTGGTGCGGCACCGGATCCACCAGCCAACCCGCCGGATCCACGGTGTTGTTCTGGACGTGCACGAGGGCCGGGTTCACAACCTTGCGCACTCGACGCGCGGTTAGCTCCGAGTTCGGCAACCACAGAACCGGCGCCTCCGCCAGCCCCATCGCCCTCGCCAAACTCCAATAGACCGGCACCGTCGGCACTTCCGACCACACCGAATGAACGGACACGACGGTGGGTATGCCCTGGCCGCGCAGTTTGGCGAGGACGGCCGTCGCAACCGGCGTCAACTCCCCCACGTGGGCGTGAACGACGTCGGGCTGCTCAGCCAGAATGTAGTCCGCGAACCGGCCGGCCGCGCGCGGATCCACCGGCGCGCCAAACGGGTTTGGCCACTCCGAGCGGATGACGGTGAACGGGACCGCCGGATCGCTCTGGTCCTGGACGAGGCCGTCCGGCAATGCGGGTACGGACGAGGACGGATTCGGCGAGGGCGAGGACGCGGACTTGTCTGGTGCAGACGCCGAAGCGCGCGCCGCGACCGGCCAGCCCTTACGGGGTTGCGCCAACGTGGTCGTCAAAACGATGTTCTCATGCCCGCGCGCAGCCAACTGCTCCGCCAACCGCGTCACCTGAGATTCAATACCGCCCATCACCGGGGCAAAGGCATCCGAGACATGAATAATCTTCAATGTCGCACATCCGATCTGGCTATCTGAAAGAAGAACCACGCAGTCGGGATTGGTACCCCCAACGGGATTTGAACCCGTGTCGCCGCCGTGAGAGGGCGGTGTCCTAGGCCGCTAGACGATGGGGGCCCGTGCGCAATCCGCGACCAGACATACCAGCATTCTGGCAGTTTCCACCCGGGACTGTGCTGTACCCCCAACGGGATTTGAACCCGTGTCGCCGCCGTGAGAGGGCGGTGTCCTAGGCCGCTAGACGATGGGGGCCTATGGATCTTTCTCCGGATTTACTCCGGGGAGAGAACCGCTGGGGTACTAGGACTCGAACCTAGACTAAATGAACCAGAATCACTCGTGCTGCCAATTACACCATACCCCAAGGTGTGCCAGCCCTTGTGGGGCCAGCGAAAGAAAAGATTACCCGAAACCCTAGCCTTCTCTCAAATCAATCTGGGCAGTTGTGGCGCATGTCGCGCGGGCGGCAAACGCGGCCGCAGAAACCCGGCGATCGTCGCCGGAGAAACCCGGGAAATGCCGCCGGAGAATCTGACCCACCGCGCGCCAGCCGCCACCCACGCCCAACCCCATATTTACTGGAAGTTCCGCAAGCGCGTCAGCGACGCGTCCTTCCCCAAGATCTCCATCGACTCAAACAGCGGCGGCGAAACACGACGCCCCGTAAGCGCCACACGCGGCGGTGTGAACGCCAACCGCGGCTTCAACCCCAGCCCGTCAATCAGCGCAACGTTCAAGGCCTGGTGAATGTTCTCCGCCGTGAACTCCTCTTCAGGAATCACCTCCAGTGCCGCCACCGTCGCATCCAAGACCGCCTGGGTGTCACCCTTCAACTGCTTGCGAGCATCCGGCGCGATCACAATCTCATCATCCAACGTGAAGAAGAACCCCAGCATCCCCACCGCCTCCGATAGGACCTGCATCCGCGTCTGCACCAGCGGTGCAGCCTTGGTCAAAATCTCCTGCTCACGGGGCAGCAAATCCTCAAACCTCTCCGCCGACACCAGCGATTCCGCGTGAAGGAAGGGGACGACGCGGGATGCAAAATCGCCCTCGTCCAACATCCTTATGTGGGTCGCGTTGATGGCCGTGCACTTCTTGATGTCAAACCGCGCCGGGTTCGGGTTCACGTCCGCGATGTCGAACGCCTTGATCATTTCCTCCATGGAGAAAATGTCCTCATCCGGACCGATGGCCCACCCCAGCAGCGCCAGGTAGTTCAGCAAACCCTCCGCGATCATCCCGTTCTCACGGTGGAGCAGCAGGTTGGATTCCGGGTCACGCTTCGACAACTTCTTGTTGCCCTCCCCCATCACGTAGGGCAGGTGGCCGTAGAGCGGAATCTCATCCGCGATCCCCAGCTCCAGAAGCGCCCGCATAAGGACGATCTGGCGCGGAGTGGAGGACAGCAAATCCTCACCGCGCAGCACGTGCGTGATCTTCATCAGCGCGTCATCCACCGGGTTTACCAGCGTGTACAGCGGGTCCCCGTTCGCGCGCACAATCACGTAGTCCGGCACCGAGCCCGGCTTGAACGTCACCTCACCGCGAATCAAGTCGTCAAACGACACGTCCTCATCCGGCATGCGCATGCGGATCACCGGGTCGCGTCCCTCCGCCCGGAAGGACGCCTTCTGCCCGTCCGTCAGGTCGCGGTCGAACCCGTCGTAACCCAGTTTCGGGTTGCGCCCAGCCGCCAGGTGGCGTTCCTCAACCTCTGCGGGTGTCGAGAACGACTCATACGCATATCCGCCCTCCACCAACTTCTTCGCGACTTGCTTGTAAATGTCCATGCGTTCGGACTGCCGGTAGGGGCCGTGCGGGCCGCCGACACCTACGCCCTCATCCCAATCCAAGCCCAGCCACCGCATGGACTCAATGATCTGGTCAAACGACTCCTGGGAGTCGCGCTGCGCATCCGTGTCTTCGATGCGGAACACGAAAGTGCCGCCGGTGTGGCGCGCATATGCCCAGTTGAACAGGGCTGTGCGGACCATGCCGACGTGCGGGGTGCCGGTGGGCGACGGGCAGAAACGGACGCGAACGTTCGATGCGTTTTCAGGGTGTGTAGTCATGATCGCCCATCTTACCGCCCTCGTCCGACAGGATGGGCGAGGGCGTCCTCGACACCCGCACTCCCCGCCAAATGGGGACGAAACCGGGCGCGGATAGTGGCAGTATGGAGGGCACGGAAAGGCACCGAAGGGATGGAGACGCCAAATGACACTGTGGAAGCCAACCGAGGCCGAGCTTTACGATACGGGATCACTCAAGTGGACCGGAGTGAAGACGGAGGATGGTGAACCCACGTTGGGTGCCTGGGTCGCGGAAATGGACTTTGGGACGTCCCCGGCGGTGAAGAAGAGGCTGCTGGAGGCGGTGGAGCATGGTTTTCTCGGCTATCCCCCGCGGTGGATTGGGCCTGCCGTCACGGATGCGTTGACCCGCCTTTTGGAGCGCCGCTACGGGTGGGAAATCAAGGAGGAGTGGGCGCTGGTGGCGCCAAGCGTGCTGGCCGCGCTGCGCCTCACGATTGATGAGCTGACGCGTCCCGGTTCCGCGGTTATCGTGCCGACGCCGGCGTACATGCCGTTCTTGACGATCCCCGGTGAGTTCGGGCGTGAGGCCGTTCAGATCCCCGCCTTGCACACGCCAAGTACCACGGATCCGGAAGGCGCGTGGTCCCTGGATTTGGAGGGGATCGAGGACGGGTTGAGGGCGGACGCCGGCCTCGTCGTCCTCTGTAATCCATGGAACCCGACGGGGCGGTCCTTCACAGTTGAAGAACTGCGAGCCCTCCACGACGTGGTGTCGCGCTACGACGCCCTCGTCTTCTCCGATGAGATCCACGCGCCGCTGGTTTTGGGGGACCCCGCCAGTTTCGTTTCGTATGCGTCGCTGGGGCCGACATACTCTGCGCATACGGTTACGGCAGTGGCGGCCTCGAAGGCGTGGAATGTCGCGGGGTTGAACTGCGCGCAGGTGGTGTTGCCGGACAATGAGTTGCGGGCGCGCGTGGTGGCTGCGCCCAAGGGGCGTTATGGGGAGGCCACGGCGCTGGGTCAGTTGGCCGCGATTCCCGCGTACCTGGAGTCGGATGAGTGGTTGGCAGAGGTAATCGCACAGATCAACGCGAACTTGGACGTCCTTGATGCGGCGTTGGAGGGGACGGGGGCGGATTACTCTCGTCCTGAGGCGACGTATCTAGCGTGGATTGGTTTCGAGGACGTTGAGGGCGTGGAAGACCCCGCCGCCATCCTGCGGGAAGAGCATCACGTGGGCGTGAACGATGGGTGCACGCTGGGCGCGGGTTATGAGCGCTGGATTCGCGTGAACGCCGCCATGTCGCCGGAGCCGTGGGCGAAGGTTGTTGAGGCTATTGCGCGGGTTGCGAGGGCGTAGGGCTCTGAGCTACCAAACGTAGCTCTGCTGCAGTTCGGACGTGGTCAGCACGCCGATCATAAGCACGCCGGTGAACACCACGTACGCAAGGGTTGTGAAACACGCGTATGCGACCAGTGGATCCCGCTGATAGGGGCCATTACGCTCAACACTGCGGAAGTTCAGGACGATCGCCATAATACCGACACCAGAACCTAGCGTGACTACGATCATCAGGGCCCAGTCGTATGGAAAGATTAGGAAAACTGGGATGCTGGCAGCGTAGGGAACCCACAGCAGGGTATTGCCAACCGCCAGCCCTTCCGCAGCCGCAGCAAAACTAACAGGCTGCCCGCCCACGCGGCTTGCAAGCATTGCTGCAAGGTAGAGCGCCATCCCAAGCGCCAGAGCAGCAAGACCGGCCAACAACAAGAACTTGAAAAACAGTCCCGGACCGACCCCAAGCTCCGAGATTAACTGACCCGTACTCACTCCGAATTCCCCGAAAAAATCCGCAAAGGCTGCCACTATTTGGCGAAGCATGCTCCACAGCATTGCTAGGCCCATGAGACCCGTGGACAAGACAAGTGCAGCCACGGGGACAACCCAGTTCACCCAAGTGACGCCCGTGGCGGCCCTCACTTCCTCCGGACGTTCAAACGCACGCTCTGTCTTTCCACCCCAGACGTCGACCTGGATTTTCCACAGGTTGGCAATCGCCATGCCCAACGCTTTTCCAGTGTC
>CAZTTD010000086.1:0-2111 GCA_964616925.1 uncultured Actinomyces sp. | reverse complement strand
GGTTCCTCCAAGGACTGATTGCTGTTGCGTTGGGCCGCCTGACGCTACCTCAGCGTCGGACCACCGGGTTAGAAAGAGTGCCGATCCCGTCAATCGTGATGTTCACACGGTCACCCGGATGAATGGGTCCCACACCCGCGGGCGTCCCGGTCAGGATGACGTCGCCGGGAAGAAGCGTGAACGCTTCGGAGGCCTTCACGACAAGTTCGCGGACCGGGGTGATCATCGCTGCAGTCGACTCATCCTGGCGGACCTCCCCACCAACTTCAGTGACAATCTGGAGATTGTCCACATCCAAGTCGGGGTCAACCACGATCCAAGGGCCCAGTGGACAGGAGGTGTCAAAACCCTTCGCCCTGGTCCACTGGCCATCAAGCCTTTGCTTATCCCGAGCCGTCACGTCATTCCCAATCGTGTACCCGAAAACCACGTCATCCACTTCGTCCAGGCTGAGGTCTTTCGCGATTGTCTTTATGACAATAGCCAGCTCCCCCTCCTGCTCAACATGGTTTGACCACGGCGGAAGCACAATGGGGTCATCCGGTCCGATCACGGAGGTGTTGGGCTTAATGAAGAAGATCGGTTCGGCGGGAACGTCCGCCCCCTGTTCCTCAATGTGCGCGTAGTAGTTACGACCAACCCCGACGACCTTCGACCTTGGGATAACGGGAGAGAGCAGGCGAACTTCATCCAGCTCAAACACCTCACCGCTCAACTCAATCTTGGAGAAGATCGGGTCTCCACGCAGCACGTAGATTCGGCTGGAGCCGTCCTTCAAGAAACCAAACTTTGGGGAAGAACCCTCTGTAAATCTCACGATACGCATGCATCAACTCTAGCTGCGTGCGGGTCAATATGTGGGGCGAGGGCGAGGGACTGTGCGGTGGTTCGGTACTTGTCGGAGGTGCGTGGGATGATCAGAACATGGTCGCTAATAATCTGAACACCGTCCTCGATCATCTTGAAGATGAGGGGCTCAGCACCGATGATGACGCGCTCTATGAGTCGTTCATGGACTGGGCTGATGATTCTGGGCGCCCGCTTTATGAGCACCAGGAGGACGCCCTCGTCGAACTGATATCCGGGAACCACGTGATTGCGGAGACGCCGACGGGGTCGGGTAAGTCCATGATTGCGCTGGCGGGGCACTTTTTGTCGCTTGCGCGTGGCGGAAGGTCGTACTACACGGCGCCACTGAAGGCGCTGGTTTCGGAGAAGTTTTTCGACCTTGTTGACGCGTTCGGCGCGGCAAACGTCGGGATGATTACCGGGGACGTGGCGCTGAACGCGGACGCGCCAATTATTTGTTGCACGGCTGAGATTTTGGCGAATCAGTCGCTGCGTGAGGGTAGCGCGTTGGACGCCGACATGGTGATCATGGATGAGTTCCATTTCTACGGTGACCCCCAACGTGGCTGGGCGTGGCAGGTCCCGTTGCTGGAGCTGGATAAGCCGCAGTTTGTGTTCCTGTCTGCGACTCTTGGGGATACCTCGAAGATTTCGGAGGAGCTGTCGGAACGCACAGGGCGTGACGTGAGCCTGATTTCTGATGCGGTTAGGCCGGTTCCACTGGAATATGAGTATGTTCCCGAAGAGCTGCCGATTGTTGTTGAGCGTTTGATCAAGGCGGGGGATTCGCCGATCTACATAGTGCACTTTACGCAGAACGATGCGGTGAAGACCGCCCTCGCCCTGTCGAAAACGCTCAAGGTGAGCACATACGAAAAAGAGCAAATCCAGGCCGCGTTGAGAGGCCAGGAGCTGGGGCGCGGTTTCGGAAAGACTCTGCGGGAACTTTTGGTTAAGGGCATCGCGGTTCACCACGCCGGGATGCTGCCGCGGTACCGAAGGTTGGTGGAGAGGTTGGCGCAGCGCGGGCTCCTTCTGGTTATCTGTGGAACCGACACTCTTGGTGTTGGAATCAACGTTCCGATCCGCACGGTGCTGTTTACTTCGCTGGTGAAGTTTGATGGGTCCAGGTCGCGCCACCTTTCGGCGCGGGAGTTTCATCAGATCGCGGGTCGCGCCGGGCGCCCCGGGTTTGACGATGTCGGATACGTCAAGGGGTTGGGTGCACCCGATGAGATTGAGGCGTTGGCGCGTAAGGCCCG
>CAZTTD010000085.1:0-8014 GCA_964616925.1 uncultured Actinomyces sp. | reverse complement strand
TGTGCCCGTTTTATAGCGATGTGCCCGCCGTCGAACGTTGTGCTCGAGCACAACGTTAGTTTCGTGACACATCGTTACTTGATTGCTATCTCAAGGCATTTTGCGAATGATGTGCCCAAAAACGGGGCTGGTTTGCGAACTGTGAGGCACAATCGGAGCAGTTCCTTGAGTTCTGAGTCTGGGCGCGGCGGTTCCGTATCCCGGGCGCCGTAGGTTCGGAAGTCGACTGGGCGCCGCAGGCTCGGAAGCCGACCGGGTGCGGCAGTTCCGTACCTCCGGCGCTGTAGCCCCGCGCCACCTGCGAAGACCTCCAAGCAGGCCCGAGCAACTCTACGTCCACCAGCGAAAACCCCAGAAGATCCCCGCGAGTATAAGCGACCCCCCAACGACTCCCAGCGAACCCCCGGCGAACGCCCCAACGAATATCGCCACAGGTGCCCGCTCAAGTGGGCAACTTATGGTAACCGGTTTGGCGAGCGCGTCCGCACGCCCCTAACTAGGCTTTGCTTTTGAGGGCGTGTATTGGAAACGTTTTTGAGGGCGTGTACTGGAAGCGTCCAAGGGGCGTGTACTGGAAGCGCTCCGGGGGGCGTGTGTATTGGAAGCGCGCGCATGTTTTTAGGGGGCAGCACTCTATGGGTCGGCAGAGAAACGCATCTCCCCCCATAATTCCTGGGTCGCAGTACGTCAGGTCACTTGGTTCTGGCGGTTTCGCCGACATCCTTCTCTACGAAGAGGACCTTCCGCGCCGCTCAGTCGCCGTGAAGGTCATGCATGCTGAGGTCAATGACCCTACCCAAATAGCGTTGTTCAAGCGGGAGGCGGACGCCCTCGCCAAAGTATCCGCCCACCCCTCGATCCTCAGCATCTACTCCGCTTCCATCTCCTCCGATGGCCGCCCCTACCTGGTCCTTGAATACTGCCCGGATTCCCTCCAGTCCAGTTTCCGAAAGCGCCCCATGGAGGTGTCGCGCGTGCTGGACCTTGGCGTGCGCGTTGCGTCGGCGCTTGAAAGTTGCCACCGAAGTGGAATCCTCCATAGGGATATAAAGCCCTCCAACCTGCTCATCAATCAGTTCGGGAACGTTGTCTTGGCCGACTTCGGCATCGTGGGAAGCCTCACCCCGAACTCAGGTGAGGAATACTTCGCGCTTTCCGTCCCGTGGAGTTCGCCGGAGGTCATCGATGAGCAGTCCACCGGCACCGTCGCCTCCGAAATCTGGAGCTTGTCCGCCACCATTTACGCGCTCCTTGCTGGTCGCGGTCCGTTTGAGCGCTCCGGCCCCGGCCAGAATGAGGACGAGCGCATCAGTGCCCGCATCCGCAGAGCCAGATACACCCCGATCGGGCGGATGGACGTGCCCGCGCAGTTGGAAAACATTCTTGAGCAGGGGATGTCTAGGAATCCGGAGCGCCGTCAGGAGTCCGCGATCGCGTTCGCGCAGCAGCTGCGTTCCGTGCAACAGTACCTTGGCCTGCCGCCCACCGATCTGGAAATCGCGGAGTCCCCGGCGCAGTACCTGCTGCCTCCCGAAAGTCCGTACGCGCCCGAAGTTCCGATGCCCGGGGGTCGTGGCGACACGGGTGTGGTCGAGGGCGCCTACCCCGGCTCTGGCGGCCTCTGGCAGTCCGGGGGCCAGTCTGGCGTGGGCGGTGCCCCGCACGGTCAGCCCGGTCAACACGGACAGCCCGGTCAACACGGGCAGCCAGGCCCGCACGGTCAGCCCGGTCCGCAAGGTTACGGCCAGTCTGGCGAGGGCGGCGCCTACCGTGGCGCCCCCGCTTCTGCGCCACCGGCTGGCGCAGGCGCATTTGGTTCCGGCCCCGGCACCCCCGTGCGCTCAAAAGTTGAGATTGAGTCCAAACGCCGGCGCGCCCAACAACAGCGCAGACCGCAGTCCATCTCATCCGGCCGCGGAACTAGGACCACCAGCAGCGGCGTGCCGCAGACGGAGTCCAAGGGAATCGGTTGGGGCATCGTCCTCATAATCGTCCTTGTTGTCGTTGTCCTCACCGCTGCGGCGGTCGCGGGCATCATGGCGTGGGTTGGAGCGTAATGTCGGACAGACAGCCATCTGTAAAGAATCCGTCTGCGCACCGGGACCGCCAGACCGGGAACGACCCCCGTGGGGTCACTGACGACCAAGAGAAGCGCGCGCGGCTAAAACGCCTAGCGATAGCGGCTGCTTCCATGGTGGGTGTCGTTGCGCTCATTGTGGCTTCGATTGTCTGGCCTGGGTATGACCAGTTGGAGGCGCCCCCCAAAGAGATCTCGGTCTGGGCCCTGAACAACGCCCAAACCAAATACGGTCGGGTCAACACACAGATCAGTGAGATGGAGTCTGTGGCCTCCGTTTCCAATCCGACAACGGTGATCCAACGCGGATCCACAGCGCTGCTCGTGGCCGACGGCGCCCGCAGCATGTCCGTCATCAACCAGGCGATGCCTGAGGACCTCCAGGCGGAGGATGCGTCGGGGTTGGTGCCGACGCCCTCGGGAACCACGTCCGTCCAGGCCGGTGGGGACCGCATCCTCTTCGTTGCAAGCGACGGGACCCTGACCAGCGCCATTTTTGAGGACCCAGCCAACGGTTTCCAGGTGATGGCCCCCAAGAGTGAGGAGAGCGAGGACCAGTCAGGGGAGGAAACCCAGGCTGAGCCGTTGCGAGTTTCGGCGGCCTCGATCACCCCGAAAGATACGATTGTCGCGCTGATGCCAGAGGTGGCAGGGGAGTACCAGGTCCTGGAGATCGACGGGGTGTCCGGCAAGATCGCCACCACCCACACCGGCCACGGCGACTTGGGGGAGTCCACGCAGGTCGCCCAAGTTGACGGCCGCTGGGTCGTGATGGACGTTGAATCGACCAGCGTCACAGTTTACGTACAGGGTCTTAGCGAGGGTGTCCAGATAGACGGCATGGTCGCACCCCTTCTGCGCGCGTCCGGAACGGGCGGGGTCCTGATTGCCGACTCCGGGGGTTTGTTCGAGGTCGATCCGGGCAGCGGGGAAGTCACCAAACTGGTGTCCGCCGTTGCCGGTTCGGTCGCCAGCCAACCCACCCAGATTGCAGGCGTCACGTATGCCGCGTGGCTGGCTACGGGTGGCGGCCCGGGTGTCATGTGGAGTTCGGCGTCCAAGGAGACGACGACCGCCCTCGACTACGGGGGCAAGCAGTTGGAGACGGCGCCGCAGCCGCGTATTCTTTCCAACGGCGATCGCACCATCGTGAATGACGTGGCGTCGGGCTGGATTTGGGAGGCGCCCGAGGGCGTTTTGGTCCCCACTTCCCAGGACTGGCAGGCTGACGCCGTCCTCGAAGACCACACGGTTGATGCCGAGGTCGAAGAGGTCTTGGAACCCAAACCTCCGGTCGCAATGCCCGACAATTTTGGTGTCAGGGCGGGGATGGACACGGTTCTGCCGGTCCTGTTGAACGACTACGACCCCAACGATGATGTTTTGAGTATTGACGCGGCGTCTCTCACGCAGCTAGACCCATCTTTTGGGTCTTTGAGCCTCACAAATAATGGGCAGCGGTTGGTGGTCTCCGTGCTCCCCGGCGCCAGCGGAACGGCCACGTTTAGCTACAAGGCGACGGACGGAACCGCCACGGATGGGCTCCTTTCAGCCGCCGCGGCAGTGACACTCACGGTCATCCCGGAAAGTGAGAATCAGAAGCCGTTCTTCGCAGGCATTGGTGTGGACGACTACTTGGGTGAGTGGCCGACCCCCGTGATGTCGCCGGGGCAGACGGTCTCCATACAGGTTCTTTCTGACTGGATAGACCCGGATGGGGATCCGATATTTTTGGCAGGCGCGTCCTCAGAAGACCCGCGCGTACAGGTTCTTTCTAACCCGGGTGGCACTGTGACGGTGCGCCACACTGATGCCGATGGCGATGACATGAGCCCGGTGTCGGTCGCGGTGACCGTTTCGGATACCAATGGGGAGAGTGAGACGAAGCCGCTCTCAATCCAACTCAGTCAATCTCCGCCCATGACCATGACGGCCACCGTCGTAGAGGGCGTGGTTGATAGCGCCATAGAAGTGGACCTGACGCAGAGCGTCTCCGGTGGTTCTGGCGCGTTGGCAATATCAGAGGTTGAGTCTGCGGCGGGGGAGGAGAGTCTTCGCCTGACTCCCGCGGGCAACAGCCTCCGGTTCACAGCGACGGCCAGTGCGCCGGGCTCATACCCCGTTAGGGTGACGGTGGTGGATGCCGGTGGCGCCACCATTACCGGTGTGGTTCGGCTTGTGGTTCTCCCGGTAGACCAGGCGCGCATTGCGACGACGCCGGTCACGGTGTTTATCAGGCCTTCCGAAGATACCACCATTAACTTGATGTCGACCATTTCGAATCCGTCGTCCAGCGTTCTGCTAATCAGCGATTTGGTGGTTGAGCCTGCAGGGAACGCGGAGCTGTCGGCAGAGTTAGTAGGCCAGCAGTTGGTTCACGCGACGGGCCGCACCGCGGATGACGCACCCGGTTTCTTGGGTACAGCCACCTATTCCGTGTCCGATGGATCCACGAATGCGAATATGACGGCCAGAGGTGTCATCTCCTTCATGCTTGCAGACTCCGATGATGCGTACCCGATTGCGGGGGACCGGTGGATAACGGTCAGTGCCGGCACCCAGGTCGACATCCCGGTTTTGGACTGGGCGACCGCTCCGGTCGGCGCACAGTTGGCAGTTGACCAAGCCTCTGTCGCTATTGACCAGCGCAAAGATGAGTCCGATACCAGTGTTGGACTGGCGTTCGCCACGCCCGCTCTGCTGCGCTACCTGGCCCCAACCAAGCCTGGAGAGTACTCCATTAGCTACACAATCTTCCGAATGGGTAACCCCGCGCTGAACAGCACAGGCAGTGTCAACGTGGTGGTTGCGGCAGAGGAGGTAGAGGAGCTTTCAACGCCCGCCACCCTGGTGGGGCGCGTCCTAGCGGGCAACAGCGTGACTATTCCGCTCTCCCTATCAGAGGCGCGCATGCGCGGTGAGACATACGTGCTTGACGCCGTGACCGCGCAGCCAACCCGGGGGACGGCCGCGGTCAGCGCCGACGGACAGTCACTCACCTACACCGCCCACCCCGGTGACGGAGGGCAGGATACGTTCTCTTATCAGGTGCGCACGGCCTCAGGTCGAACCGCCGTTGGGAGGGTGAAGGTCGGCGTGCTGGACGCGACGGTTTCACCTGCCCCCGTTCTTTACTCCCGGTACCTGCAGATGGCGGTCGGGGCGGACAACCAGGTCTCCATCTACCCGCTGGACAACGCGGTTGACCCCGCGGGTGGGGTCTTGACGCTGATGGAAGTGTGGCCAAACGAGCCTGAGGGCACCGATGAATTCATGGCCGCCTCCCGCCGAATCCAGGCTGACTTGGAGACGGGTGAGGTCATGATAAGCGGTGCGACCTCGGAAGGATCGTCCTCGTTCTTCTACAAAGCTAACAATGAGCGCGGGGACCAAGCGACGGGCATGATCGTAATCAAGTCCATCCAGAACCCCACAAAGGATTTCCCGGTGGTGGCCGACACGCGGCTGACCGCGGAGAACCTTTCCCAGTTGCCAAGTGGTGTGGACGTCTTGACGGACAAGACCTCCTGGTCAACGGGCCCCGCGGGTGACCTGAAGATGGAACTGTGGGGCTCGGCGGACGGTTTCGCGGCCTCAGGATCGTCAATTTCCGGGCCTGTCCCCGATAAGGCGACCGTGGTTCCGTTCCAAGTCAGCGGCACCTCTTTTCAGGGCGAGGACGTAGTGTCCTACGGATTCCTCAAGGTCCCTGCAATGAAGGACGTGCCACCGGCCTTGCGTTCTACTTTTACGGGCATGGAGGTTCCAGAAGAAGAATCTGGCACTGTTGACCTGGCCGACATCATCGTGGATCCCATGAAAGAGGGGCTGCGCTTCGATGGTCCAGAGCCAACCCCAAGTGGGGCGCGTGCTGAGGCGCAGTGCTCAATAAGTGGAACCATTCTCACCTACACGGCTGGAGCCGGAGCGCCGTGGCAGGACGCCTGCGCGGTATCAGTGCGAACCGACAAGAGCCAAGAGTTCACAGTGCTCAGCGTTCCCGTCACGATTGTGCCGAAGGAACCCCAGCCGGTATTGCGCGCAGCCAGTGTCGAAGCCTCACCCGGATCCGCTGCTGTCACCTACGACCTAATGCAAATGGTTGACTGGCAGGGCGGACGTGAGGGGACGGCGGAACTGTATGTGTCCGGGACGCCCTCGCTCTTCTCAATAACCCAACAGGGCAGCTTCCTGACCGTCACGGCAAATACGGACGCCACTCCCACGCGCGTGGAGACCGTTCAGGTGCTCCTTAGCAACTACCCGGACGTGGTGGGCGCGTCTCTTACCCTTACCGTTGGCCCGGCGGCAGGAGATGCACCACGCGGAGGCGTGGCCAGGCAGGACTGCACCTCTGCGGGAGGGAATACCTCCTGCTCCATTACTGTCGTGGGCGCCTCCGTCCAGGGGCAGACGAACTTCGCGCCGGAGGTTGCGCTTTCGCTGGTGGAGGGCACAGTTGTGAGCCCCGCGAACTGCCCGTCGGTCACTTTCAGTTATGAGAGCTCAACGACGGTGAAGGCCAGTTGGAATTCAGACACCCCAGGTCGCGCAGACTGCACGGGCTCCTTCGTTGTTCAGGATGCGCAGGGCCGCCAGTCCAGGGGCGCAGATGCGGGTCAGATCCTGTTGAACCTGCAGGGCTTGCCGCCAACACCCCAGGTGACCTGGAAGGAAGCAACCCCAGATTCCGTGACGTTCCAGGTGGGGGTGCAGGGTGAGTCATACCCGGCGGTCGAGTCGTTCTCCTGGAGTGGCGCCGGGGAAGGCACCTGCCCACTGACCGGCAACTGCACCATCTCTATTCCGACCTCAAGCCTTGGTGAGTCGAAGAGCTTTGAGTTCAAGGCAATAAGTAAAGTCGGTTCTTCCGCTGCGGCGACGGCGACGGCGTGGACGTATAGGCCGCCCTCGGCCCCAAGGATTGAGTCCTGGGAACCAAACACGGATGGCACAAGCGTCTCCATGAAGGTAACTGCGGATGCCGCGGACACATCCAAGCTCACGGTGGAAGGCACCACTGTTTCTGAGACCATACCTCAGGGAACGGGCACCTCGTCCGTGGACTTGAAGATACCCATGGGCACGGTCCCCACAGACGTTGTTGTGAAGGCGCACGCGCGCTTGGATAAGCCACCGGAAACGGTTGTTGTCCCAGAGGCGGGGAGCGCGACTGCATCCAGAAGTGGAGTACACGCCGTGGGTGCCCCGGCCATAGACGTCACGGTCACCGTTCCAGAAGGTATGAACGAAGCCGATATTTCCGTGTCCGTTGCGGAGGCAAATGGAGTTGGCGGTGCAGGGACCAGCATGCGACACCAGGTGTGCTACACCGTGCAAGGCTCACCCGAAGTCTGTGAGATGCCCCGTAGCGGCAGCAGCTCGACTTTCACCGTCTACGGCATCGGTTACGGACGAACGATAACTGCCAAGGCCACGGCCTGGGGACAAAAGGGAGAGACCAAGTTCCCGACAGGCACCAAAACAAAGGAAACCGCGGTGGGGGTCCCGGCGGCGCCGGCGGGCAAGACGTACTCGATCAGAGGGGACATGACCCCCTGTGAGCCTGGAGCCGACGCCGTGTCGTGTTACCAGTGGAGTAGCGTGATTGAGCCGACCTTCGACCCCCTGCCCAGCAGCGACCTGCAGAGAGTCTTCTTCTTCTCCGCCGACGGGCTGATGTTTGAGTCGGTAGCGGCCGCAGTGGAGTCAATGGGCTTCCCACAGGATTGGCCCCTGCTGAAAGTGCGGAACGAAGCAGGCACGTTCAAGAGCGATCCACAGAATGTCGCGCTTGCGGGTCCCGGCCCGGCGCAGGTCCGCTTGATTGCAGGTACGGGAGAGATCTGCCCAGCCAGCGTAGATACCCTCATTCCCATAAAGCGGACCTCCACGCAGTTCGGAAGTATGGCTCCAAAGCGCACGGAGGACATCGCC
>CAZTTD010000084.1:1863-8414 GCA_964616925.1 uncultured Actinomyces sp. | reverse complement strand
CGCAGCTCCTCCACATTGGCAAGGCGGTCGATTGCGGCGTCCAAGATATCTTCTTCGTCTGCGGATAGCTCAAGGGCGTCGACTTCGGAGGTGACTTCTTTGAGATAGCGAAGCTCGACTTCCAGGCGGTCCTTGTTTTCCTCTAGGCGGGTCGCCTTTTCGCGCAACGTTTTCGTCTGGTCCCACAGGGCTGAATAGGCGCGGATCAGGTCGCTATGGGGTTCTGCCGCATAGGAGTCCAGCAGTTCGCGCTGGTGGGCCGGGGACTTCAGGCGCCACTGGTCGGCCTGACCGTGGATGGAAATGAGTTGGCCTGCCGTCTCTTGAAGCATGCGGGCGGGAACAGGGCGGCCCCCGATCGCAGCCTTGGACCTGCTTGGTAGGACGGTGCGGGAAAACGCGATTTCGGCACCCCCTAGCGTGATGACGGGCGCGGCCGCCGTTTCGCCCTCGCTACTACGACCTTCCTCGCTACCAGGGCCGTCCCCGTTGCCGGGGCCGTCCTCGGCACCAAGGGAAGACGACTCAACGTAGAACCCCGCCTCTTCAAGTTCGTTCGCGACCGTGGGCCCCACTTCTAGGAGCGCGTCGACCTCAATTCGGTTGCGACCGGCCTTGATGCGCTTGGGGTCGGCGCGTCCGCCCGTCAAGAGGCGCAGGGCGGTTAGCAGCATGGTCTTGCCCGCGCCGGTCTCCCCCGTTATTGCGGTGAGGCCCGCCCTCAACTCCAGAGTGCAGTCCTCCAGGAGCGCCAGTCCAGATATACGCAGCTCAGTGAGCATTTGGACTCTCTTGTGGATCAGGCACGGGATCCGCGCGCCAACCGGTGACCGGCAGGTTGAACTTCGACACTAAGCGCGCGGCAAATGGGGTGTCATCCAGGCGGACCAGTTTGATGGGCTCCTTTCCGGCTGTGATCTCTATGCGGGAGCCCGGCTGCACCGGGAACTGCCTGCGTCCGTCAAGCCAGATGGTGGGTGGAACCCGGTTGCTCTCCAGAACACCCACTTCCAGGTTGGAATTCGGTGCGACCACCAGTGGGCGCGTGAACAGCCCGTGGGCGGCCAATGGAGCCATGACGATCGCTTGGGTTTCCGGCCACACAACGGGCCCGCCCGAAGAAAATGCATAGGCCGTGGAACCGGTGGGGGTTGCCAGAATAATCCCGTCAGCCGCGTAGGTGGAGACAACCTGGCCGTCGACAGCGAAGGCGAAGTCGGCCGGGTGAGCGTTATCGGAATGGAGGACGACCGCATCATTGAGCGCCCAGTCCTCACGCACCGTCCCATCTGGGCTAACAACACGCACGTCCAGCGTCATGCGCGGGTCTATCTCATATTTTCCGTGCGCTATCTGCTCCACGACGCTGAGCAGTGAGTCCGCGGTTGTCTCGGTGAGGAAACCCATGTGACCAAAGTTCACGCCCAGGAGTGGAACGTCCTCCCGGTGAGCAATCTCCGCCGCGCCCAAAATGGTTCCGTCCCCACCCAACGTGAGGATCAGGTCCGGACGGTTAGCGTCATCAAAAGCGGGAAGGTTGTCCCCGTTTGGGCTGAGTTTCCGCGCATCGATTAGCTCCAGTCCCATCTGGTCGGCATGACGACGCACCCGCTCCGCAGCGTCTTGCACGTCCGCGCGGTGCATGTGACGCACCAAAAGTATCCTCACCAGGACCTCACTGTTCTTTCTTGGGAGAGACCCCCGCCTGGGGGCCCTGCTCAACCGCTTCCCGTATGGCCTGCTCCAAGTCTGCCCCTCTCAGTTCCGGCAGCTTCGAACCAGCGGGTGCCAGCAGCAGGAAATACTCAACGTTTCCTGCCGGCCCGGGTAGGGGCGAGGGCGCAACTGCGGCAACACCCAATCCCACGGACTGCGCGTAATCCGCGACCTGGGTGACTGCCTCAATGCGAAGTTCCGGGTCACGCACCACTCCGCCTTGGCCAACCCTGCCTTTACCGACCTCGAACTGAGGCTTGACCATCAGGAGTTGGAGGGCGTCCGGGGCGCATTTTGAGAGCTGCTCTATGACCTTCGTGAGCGAAATGAACGACAGATCAGAGACGACCAGTGAGGGCGCGCGTCCGCCCTCGTCCACCACCTGTTCGGGCTGAAGTTGACGGACGTTGGTGCGTTCCAGGACCTGAACCCTGGGGTCTTCACGCAGCCGCCACGCAAGTTGCCCGTACCCAACGTCGACCGCCGCCACGCTCTTGGCGCCCCGAAGCAAAAGAACGTCGGTAAATCCGCCGGTGGAGGCACCCGCGTCAAGGCAATGCTGGCCTTCGATGGGCGGCAACAGGTCTTGGAACGCGTCCAGCGCACCGATAAGTTTGTGAGCCCCGCGTGAAACGTAGTCATCCTCGGGTTTCGCGATAACCTCTATCGCGACGCTGTCCTCAACCTGGGTGGCGGGTTTCGTCGCCACCATTCCCCCGACGGTAACGCGCTGATCAGCAATGAGGTGCTGGGCGGCCGTCCTTGAATCCGCGAGATGCCGCCGCACCATTTCCGCATCCAAACGACGTCGAGTCATTGGACCTTCAAACTGTTCAACTCACGACGCAAGTCGGATTCGAGGGCGCGAAGAGACCGCAGTTCCTCAGTGAGTTCACCAAGGACCGCTTCGGTGGCCTCCGTCCCGCCCTCGTCCCCGCGATCAGGCATCAGGGGCCGCGTCCTTGTCCGCAGTCTCCCCTGCCTCCTCTGCCTCTTCTGCCTCTTCTTGCGCGATCTGCTCTGCGATCGCGGCTTCGGCTTCTTCAACGGCTTCGATCGCAGCTTCGACGATCCCAGTCGCTTCGGTGACTTCGGTGATCTCCTCCGCGGCGTCTGCCACGCCCTCGCTCGCCTCATCTGTCACCTCAGGTGCGTCCTCTTCCTCAACCTCATAGTTGGGTTCGCGGATGATACCTTCCATGTCGTCGTTGTCGACGACGATCAAATCGGGCACGCGCGGTTTGCGACCATCATCCGTGACCTCCCAGCCCGCGGCGGCAAGCGCACGGTAGGTGTCTAGGTTGATCTTCACCGGGTCGCCATCCGGGCGCAGTTCCACGCCGTCAACGACCATGTGTCCCCACCTGGTGAACTTGACCGGCTGGGACACGCCCGCCGTCCACGTCCCGTCCCGATGGTGCTTGGGCTGCGGGTGGACTTCCTGGAGTCCGCGCAGGTCCAACGCCAGGTAAGCAGGGCGCTGACCCTTCTTCGCGCGCACGACATCCGCGGCCGAGCTAACCCCAGTCAGCACGTGCATGCTGGGCATATTCGCACTGAAGGCGGCGGCAGTGTCAGTTTCCAGTCGGTCACCGACGCCCAGTGGGTTCTGCGCGTCCACTGTCGCTGCTGCTCTCTCCATGATTTCTGGGTTGGGCTTTCCGCTGGCTTCCGCGCGGCGGTTGGTGGCCCTGGAAACCGCTGCAACCAGGGAACCGTTGCCCAGAGCCATACCGCGCTCTGTCGGCAGGGTCGTGTCCAGGTTGGTCGCGTAAAAGCGCGCCCCGTTGTTGATGGCGTAGGCCGCTTCGGATAGTTCGGCCCACCCAACATCGGCGCCGTATCCCTGAACAACGGCTGCCACTTCACCCTTGGCGTCACGCACAGGGTTGAACCCTGCCTCTTTCACCAGGTTGAACAGGTTGTCCGTTCCGACGACCAAAACGTTGTCGCCTGACTCCAGGTTCTCTTTCAGCAGGTACATGCAGTCCATCGCGGACGTCATGATGTGCTTTTCATCCACAGGAATGTCGAAGCCGCGAATCTTCTCCGCAGCCTGGGCCGCAGAGCGCGACGCGTTGTTAGTTGCGTATGCCAGCTTGGTGCCCTCTTCGGCGACCTGCGTGAGGACTTCGGAAGCGTGCGCAATGGGCTTGGTACCTTCAAAGCAGACGCCGTCAAGATCCAGTACGAGGGCGTCGAAGATCTCCGTCAGAGCCTTGTCCGAACCGCGAAGGGGTGTGCGCGTGTGGTCGACGTCGCCCTCCAGGATCTCCGAGAGGTCGGTGATCTCCATGACGTCTTCCTCAACAGGCATGGCCGCTTCAACGGCAACCGCTTCTTCGTCACGTCCAAGGGCACGCAGAACGTCGGCCTGCATGCTCATGAGGCGTCCGCGCGGTTCCTCCGTGCTTTCCTCTTCCGGGATCTTAGAAAGTGCGTCTTCAACGATGACTAAGGCCAGCTCATTTTCTTCGAGGTCGACCCGGGCACCCGCAGCCACCAGCACGACTTCCGCCTGCTCAGATAGGGAGAGCTTCGATGTGTCTATGTCTGCGATGACCTCAAGAGCCTTTTCTGGGCGTCCTAGCCCGCGTTCACTGTCGGCTTCGATGGCGCGCAGGGAGTCGTCACCGCGCATGCGGCGCAGCGCGCGTACTTCACGTAAGGCTTCTTCATAGCGACCCGTGGCGTATGCGGTTAGTGCCGCGGCTTCACGTACAACGTCGACGCGGCCCGCCCGTTTCACTGCCGCTTGGGCGTGTTCATAGGCCAATGCGGGGTCAACGTCCAGTAGCTGACCGGCCATTACTAGGTGGCGCGCAACGATTTCTCGGTTGGCTCCCGACAGTGTCTCCAAAGCGCGGAGTGCCTCTGGGCCCAGCTCATCGGCGACGACGCCAGCTGGGATCATTGGCTCATCAGGATCTGGCGAGCGGTATTCAGCCTGGTGCGGTCTCTGCCGCTTCTGACCGAACTTGTCGTTGTCGCGGCGCATGTTGCGGCCGTCGGAGCGCTGGCCAGCAAAGCGTGGCGCTTGGCCACGGTCATCCCTGCGACCCCGGTCATCACGGCGCCCCCGGTCATCACGGCGCCCCCTGTCATCGCGACTGCCGCGGTCATCCCGGTTGTAGGAACGATTGTCCCTACGGTCCCGGTCGTCCCGGCCATATGAGCGGTTGTCGCGCCTGTCCCGTTCGTCCCGGCCATATGAGCGGTTGTCCCGGCGCTGCCCTTGGCCTTGCCCGCGGTCATCCCTGTTGTAGGAACGATTATCGCGGCGGTCCCGATCATCACGATTGTAAGAACGGTTGTCCCGCCGATCCCGATCATCACGATTGTAGGAACGGTTGTCCCGCCGATCCCGATCATCACGACCGTAAGAAGGGTTGTCGCGGCGCTGCCCTTGGCCTTGCCCGCGGTCATCCCGATTGTAAGAACGGTTATCGCGCCGGTCCCGATCATCACGACCGTAAGAGCGGTTATCCCGTCGGTCCCGATCATCACGGTTGTAAGAGCGGTTATCCCGTCGGTCCCGATCATCACGATTGTAGGAACGATTATCGCGGCGGTCACGGTCATCACGACCGTAAGAGCGGTTATCGCGCCGGTCCCTGTCATCGCGGTTGTAAGAGCGGTTGTCCCGGTTGTAGGAACGATTATCCCTCCGTTGGCCCTGACCTTGACCGCGACCATCGCGACTGTAGGAACGGTTGTCCCGGTCACCCCGGTTTCCGGACCTGTTGTCATCTCTGTTGTCGCGCGAGCGACCTTCATCGCGTGAGCGATCCTCATAAGCCACGGGGAGCCTCTTTCCCTTGCGAAACTGTCCTTGCGAAGTCGTGCTTGCGCAATCGTACTGGGCCTATCCTACCGCCGCAGGCTGAAGGTGAAGCGCCCGGCTAGCTATGGAACACGCTTCCACCGAACTCGGCCTGAAGCTGATCGTCAAGGTCAGTCGCTGTGCTGAGCATCGACAAGAGAGCGCGTGAGAACCCTTCTTGAGTAACGGCACCTCCTAGGAAGTGATGTGTCATGTAGATGTTCACCTTCCCGAAATCGTCTCTACCCAATGACAAGTGCCCAAAGATGTAGTCGTCCGCGTGGAACGCAATGTATTGGTAGACGTCCGGAGACTCGGTTATGTCTGAAAGCAAGAGAATGCTCAGCTGGATGATCGCTGCTACGTTTTCATCGTCAGGTCGCGGGCTCCAGACATTGATGAAGCAGCGGGCAGAGCCATGTCCAACTGAAAGAGCACCTGAGTCCTCCAAGGTTGCCCGCGCGCCAAGCGCCTGCAAAAAACCACGGACATCGCTTTGCACCTGCTCAATTCCCGACATCGCTCCTCCTCGTGTCTTCTTCATTGTCTCACCAACACATCAACGGAGCCGACTTGCATTGGTGTGCACGCAGGAAAAGCAGAACCGGCGCCCAGTCCCTTTTTTGGCAGACTGAGCGCCGGTTCGCACTAGTGACTGTTACTTACATTCGGGGAGCTTCTCCAGCGCCGTTGGTAGCGCTGCAGTTCCACCGACGAAGGTGGTCCACTCAACCTTGGAGTTGGCACCCAGAATCCACTCGGAAACGACTGGCTTCATGATGCACTTACCATCCGAAAGGACCAGACGCTGAGTCTCGGCACCAGCCTTGACAGCTGCCGACAATGCATCTGGGAAGTCCTTACCGGTGGCAACCCACACGCCCTCAATGGAGTCAACGCCGTATTCGTCGTTCACGTAATCATTCAAGGCAAGGTTTGTCTTGTACCGGTCAGCACCACTCACGCGGACGACATTGTCGAAAGACTTCTCCAAGTTCGTCTTGATGGTGTT
>CAZTTD010000084.1:0-1763 GCA_964616925.1 uncultured Actinomyces sp. | reverse complement strand
GGAACAGTGAACGTGATGGTTGCCCAGTCAGTCCAGTTCCCGGTGTCGTCATCGCGCTCGTTCTCGATGTCTACCGTGCCCAAAGCGACGCCTGCAAGCTCAACTGAAAGCTCGGTGTTCGCAGGGGCTCCAACAGCGTGCACGTTCATGTTGCGGAAGGTTAGAGTTACCTCTTCTCCGGCAACAAGTCCGCCTTCAGGCATTCCCTCCACAGCGACACCCTGGCGGGTGAACTGCGGTGCGATCGGTGTGGTGAACTCTGGTCCATCTACGCCCATTTCCATGCCGGAGGAAGCCGACAGGTAGTCCAGCCAGGACTCCCAGTCAACCAGACCGGTGTCTTGTACTTCCGCATCCTTGAAGACGTGGAAGTTGTCGCCACCGGCAGACAGGAACTCAAATGTGCCGACGTTGTAGTACTCATCCATCTCCATCGCAACACCATTCAGTGTCACCGAATCAACGACACCAAGCTTGGCGCCCGTGTGATCCGGATCAGCCACCTCATGGTAGGTGTAGGAGATGTTGTCTGACAGGCCAAGCTGCAGGTAGCTGCGCGACGGAATAACGTTATTCTCATCCCTCTGCCACTGCTGCTCAAGCATCGTAACGATCTGCGCACCAGTCATCTTCGCAACCGAAAGGTTGTTGTTGAATGGAAGCACTGCACGCGCATCCGCAACGGTGATGATGCCTTGGTTTGCATCGGTGTAGGTGAAGTCCGTGCGCAGACCACCCGGGTTCGTTACGCCGAAATCAGGCGCGATTCCCGGAAGCTCTGACATCTGACCGTCACGCAGCATGTTTCCAACCAGAGTACCCATCGGGGACTCATTGTCACGGTTGTTGGCTGATCCATCCATCTGCCACTTTCCACCGACGTAGTCGCCCTTGGTGTAGTCGCGGGAAATGGTCTGTGTCATCTTCGCAACTGGAACCGAGCCCTCAAGCTTGGCATTCTGCACTGCCAGCAGAGTGATGTCGTACACAGCCTGGACGGTAGGATTGCCTGTTACCATGTCGTTGATCGTCAAACCCTTAGCAAAACTGGCGACGTTCACCAACTCCATCGAGTAGTCGACCACATCGTTGTTTTCCGGGTTCACCGAAAGAACAACCTTGCCGACGTTCGTGCCGTACTGTCCGGTGGAGACAATTGGACGCGTCGCGCCGTCGTCACCTGGGACTGGGCCATTCCACGTGTACTCCTGGTGGGTGTGACCGTTGAAGATCGCGTTCACCGAAGCATCAGTGTCAAGGGCGATGCGGGCGAAGACGCCGCCTTCGGCAATCTTCTCAGCCAAGGTTGTGTCCTTGCTAACTGCCGCGGCGCCCTCGTGGTATTCCGCGACGATGATGTCCGGACGGTACTTAGCGGGCATGGACATTAGCTTGTCCGCCACACGGTTTACCGCGTCGACCGGATCACCAAATGTGATCCCTGCGACGTTGTCCGGGTTGACCAAGGTCGGAGTGTCTTCAGTAACTACGCCGATAACAGCGACCCTAAGCCCTGCCGCCTCCAGCATTGCGTACTCAGGCAGAACCGGAGTGGTCGTCCCTGCCTTGTAGACGTTCGCGCCCAGCCAGACGCCGTCAAACTCTTCGCTCAGACGGTCACGAAGATCGGCCCATCCTGCGTCGAATTCATGGTTACCGACTGCGGATGCTTCCAAGCCAAGAGCGTTAAGGATGTCAAGGGTTGGCGTGTCCTTATCCAGTGCTGAGGCAAATAGGGATGCTCCCACATTGTCGCCAGCGGA
>CAZTTD010000083.1:0-8446 GCA_964616925.1 uncultured Actinomyces sp. | reverse complement strand
GAAGCAATGCCTCGTCAATCAACGGAGCCATCCACACAGACTCCTCCCAAAGCTTTTTGGCAGCCTCCCCCAGAGTTCCGCCTCGATCCAGAGCAACAGGAACTTTCCCAACTTGAAGGTAGTCATTCCGAACCCTGTAACCCTCCACAGAGCTTCCCATCGCAAGGTCTGTCAGCCGAGCTTTGAAGCCGTCTCTGAGAGCATAGCAGTCGATAATTTGCTCGCGCGATAGCAGGCTCGGCAGGGCCTTTTTGGTTGTGTGGGGGTCGAGCTGCAACCGGAACCGCAGATCAGGACATGGTTGGGCCAGCGTTTGTCCACAGGCGCGGAAGTTGCCAAGATTCCAGCGCAGACGCTCGGCTAGGATCCGATTCATGACTAAGTACGGAAAGCATAATCACCGAAGATCGGCGCGTGCAGCCCGCGCATGCAGCTCCGAGGTCGGCGCACCATCGGTGTACATCCCTCCTTCGAGGGCGGGGCAATGAAAACAAGGCAAGTTGATAATCTCGATTCGTTCACTCGCGCAATTCTCAAGCATGTAGGACAGAACCCCGCGGATCTTCCGGTCGTTAACGACCGCGGGGAGCAGCACGTGGTCACTGCCATGGACGATGAGCCGATGTCCGCACTCATCCGCAGGGTGAAGCTCGCTGGTGGCTACGCAAATGTCTTTGTGCACCGACCGGACCGGATCTACTCAATATCTGTTCTGCACCCAGACGGCGCACTCTCTGCTGAGATAGGAACCTTGCTCCAGATGCCGTCCAAAGCTGTCACCTCAGTCGGAATGTTCGTGGACTACCTTCTGGTTAACCCAGAGAGAGTCAGTCTCGCCGTCGTTCAGGGATGGCCGACCCCAGCTAAAGGAGTGGTCCGCGAAAAAGAGTTCCTTCCCGCATAATGCCGCCTTCGCCGCGGCACTAAGCGCGGCAGGCATTCCGTTGCGAGCGAACTGAGGGTCCAACACCGCGGGTTCACGATGCCTTCCCTGCGCGCACAAAACGGGGCCTCAGAGCAGCACTCATTGGCGCGCTAGATCGCAATATGCTCGCTGCCCCTTTCCGGAGCAGTGCAGAGACGGGAACGGAGTGTGCGGAACCGACCGTCACAACGCGATCGCGACGATGGAAGCGGTGTCTGCGATCTGGAATCGCCCCGTCTGAAGAGGCAAGTGACGGCGTGTTCTTTGACCTCGTTAAGTTCTTTGCCGATCGTGTCGCAGCGCCAAGAAGACTACGTTGGCATGAGTTCATGCAACACCACGAGCTGAGCTTCGATCGGCGTGACGGAACCTTGGAGTTCAGGGACAAGATCAAGAACATCCTCGCGGCGGGCAGCACGATCTTCGAGCTCAAGTCTGAGGGCAATATTTCACGGATCGGAACGCCCGGAATCCAGGCTGGCGCTCGTGACCTCCAACCAAAAGCTGGCGAAGATAAACTCGATACATTGAACCACCTGGGTTTGGTGCCGCTTTTTGTTTAGGGGCACCCCGCGCGGGCGAAGTAGACGCAATGCGTGCAATGGCTGCGGCCCAGCGTATAGTTAGCGGACCGCCCGAGGAACAGCTGTAACTTACTACCGCCTGCGGTTCTTTCGGCGGCGGGATTGTTGGCGACCCGTGTCAACTCCTATCGCCTCGGCGGTGAGGTCGTCAATGGCGACGACGGGGAATGGGCTGTCCGTCACCAGGGGTGTGAGCAGAGGCTCGCTGGTCACGATGGCGCCGAGTACCTTGACCTGAGTACCTGCGGGGAGACCTAGGTTGTCGGCGGCAGTGACGGCATTTTTGCGGAGCCAGTCGATCCGTCGTGAGTGAAGTTCGACAGTCGATCTCTTGCCGTCCTTTCCTTGGAAGAGCTTCTCAATCTCGTTGGCAATCTCAACCGGCGTGCGTGCGATCTCGAAATCCTTGGCTTCAACGGCGACGAAGGTGTTACTGGCGTGATGGAACGCGAGCACGTCTATGTCGCCGATGTCATTGCCATCCGGGTCGGCCACTCGCTTCCTTCCGAACTTCTTCACGGAGAGACGGGTGGTGAAACCGAGACGGTTGAGTTTGTCGGCGACGCGTTCCGCGAACCGGTCGTTGATTCGACGTCTTATACGCGAAATGAACTTGACCATTTCATCGGTCTCAGCCCGCCCCTGGAGACGGCCGGAGAGAAGGTTGTCGACCCAGTACGATCCAAGCCGGTAAAGGGTTCGGAAGCCGAAGACAAGGTCTGATCCTTGCCGAACTACGGGTCGTCGAACGTACGACATGTCTCGGTTGAAGCGCCATGGCACCGCATCGTATCCGATCGACATGAATGATGTCCTAGGCGAAAGCGTGATTTTGTCGAGAACGCGCTCGACGGTCTCTGATTTCAGACCCCTACTAGTGGAGATTTCGGCGATGGCCAGCGTTCGGTCAACGCGATTTACCTGGTCGGCCACCCCGCGATCCAGCAGACCCCCGCATACCTCGCGCAGCTCATCGAAAGTGAATCCGAACTCTGCCTGTGCTGCTTCGGCACTCGTTGCAAGAAACTCATCGAAATCAAACGTGTCCAATCCGTTGGCCGTTGACTCAACCAGGTCGTCGGTCTGAGCCTCACGAACTGATCGGGAGCCCGAGTTCACGGCGTAGGTTTCCATCGCTCGATGAATCGGGTGGTTCCGTTCTACTCCTAGGCGACCCGACTCGAGGATGGACACCTCGAAGTCTGCCAAGCCGTGGTGGAGGAAATCTGAGGCTGTTCCTCGTTCAGTGATTTCCCTCGCGATACTAAGTAGCCCGTAGTAGTCGCGCGTCTGGAGCTGTTCGGTTCCAGTGGGCGGCCGTGCTGCAACGTACTCGATCAAGAACCGGTTGGCTCGCTGCGCGGAGGAACTCGTTTTGCGCTCCTCGACAAGATCGGTCGCGGCCTCAGAGTTCTCTCCGAAACACGCGATTCGCGCCCGGAGCACGGTATTGAGGAACCTGGCATGGTGGAGTAGCGACTCGTTCTGCGCGATAAGGTACTCGAGCAGGCCGCGAGGCTCGTAGTTAACGATCTCTCTTTCGAGTCGCGTGAAGAGGTACTTTACGGATGCATTGAGAGCATCAACCCGATCCTTCCCTTCGAAGCTTCCCGTCGGCAAGTTGCCGCCTGACGGAGAGCGGAGCCAGGCTCCCAGGTCATCGAGCAGCTGCGCGGTGATTTGTGCGTGTCCTGTCATCGGGCGAGGCAGCCCCTCCGCCCACATGTCGGGCGCTTGGCTTTGATCGAAAGAATTGAGCATGCGCTTGGGGCCGACCGGTGCGACCTGATTCAGAACTTCTGGCAGGTCGACTGCCTGCACAGCGAACGGGCCACCCAGTAGCGCTGCGACCAGTTCACGCTCCGCTAGGTTGTCAACTTCTTGCAGAAGAGCACCAAACGTCTCTGTGATCTCGAAGTCGAAACCACCTGCGCGAGGGGAGATCCGCACCGCAGGTTCAGACTGTGACCAAGAACTCGGGCTGCGCCATGACTCTGGCGAGGAGAGTTTGAGTACCAGTTCAACGGTCGGATGGGCCGTCGATACCACGCCGACGTGATTGGCGCATTCCCAAACCCAGTAGGCCGTGCACTCCATCAGATCTGCCTCGACACCTACTGGTCGCTCGTCGCCTAGGTCGACCGAGATAAAGATGTTGGTGGCCGTCAGCTCGACGACATAACCGCGGAAGGGACTTCGCGGGTCGACCACGTAGATGCCGGATCCGTCGCTCCGGTATCGGCGCCAAGCAGGGACGATGATTCTAGGGTCAATGGGGGGCACAACGCCGTGCATATCAACTTCTAGTTGGTACTTAGCTCGAGGGGCAAGCGCCTCTCCTGTCTGAAAGATGATGAAACCCGGCTGCGGCCCGTCAGATACGTAGAACGACTTCTCGGACGCCTCGTACACGCTAAACTCGTCGAGAATATCGGTGACGAATGAATCTCCAGGGCGCCTGTCCTGCGCTTCAGTGAAGAGGAGCAGCCCCAGAGTCCCATCATGCTCATGATGAAGCACGACCTCCAGATCGTCCGACCTGATCATGAGCATCGGGTCAGCGTCACTGATGTAGGGGACGCCCCAAAATGCGTTTCCACCCGGGCTGTCAGTGATAACAAGATGTAGGAGCGTCGAGGCGTCTGAATATGTGCGACGCTCCTCCGGCTCCATGAGGTAGACCAGTCGCACCAACGCCGACTGTGTTTCGTGCGTGTGGTCCCAGACAGTGGTATCCCAGTTGGTCAGCGGATCGGTTGCGAGTACAACATGCAGGTCGCATCTGCGGTCGATCGGCAACAGGTATCGAGTGAACAAATCGCCCTCTTCGAGGAGAGTCGCGGTCCCATCGGGGTCGAGCACACGCATCACGCGATGGAGCACGGCGGCTCGCCATCTCCGGCCCAGTTCCTCGAGCTTGTCGGCCTGTTTTGCGAACCGTAAGAAGTGGAAGCGCACTGTGACGAGCAAATCGAGAGGCAGCACCACCTGATATCCGCCGTTCATTCTAAGGAACGGGTACATGTGGAGACGGTCATCCGTGATGCTGTCGTCGCAAGGTTCGGTGAGCGTTCCCGGATCGAGGGCGAAGGTGTCGACGACTATACGTACCCATGGGCCGTGCGCGTCGAGGTCCTCGTTTGATATGAACGCGGCAGAGGCGAGTTGTTTGAGTCGCGACGCTCCGGGAACGTCGACGGGGGTCCGCGCAGAGCCTCGCGGCAGTGTGCCACGTTGGAGTCCCGCCCGCCTCAGTACTAGGTCACTGACTATGAGCAGGCTGTGCACCAGTCGGAATGCTGGCTGGTAGAAGTCGTTGTCCATCCAACGCTCACGGAGCATCGCGTCGATCAGGCTCTCGACATCAGCCACCGTGTGCTCTCCGCTACCCGGCGAAACAAGATACGGGCCACCGGCGAAATCAACACTCTGTACAAGGACTTCGGAATAGGGATCTTCTTGTAAGAGGATGGCAGGACCTCCGATATCGTCGGTTTTCAGTAGTGCTCGGACAGCGCTGGAACTTGCGGCGGAGGTCTGCCGGTCCTCAAGCGCCATACCGAGAGCTACCATCCGATGCAGGCGGATGTGTCTCGACGCATTCTCCGGAAGCAACATCAAGCCCGACGCCGCGGCGACTATGGATGGGCCGTCGAGGGTCGGCAGAGCTCTATCAGTGCGAATACTGGTCATAGTGCGATTGTCGCAGCCAGTACCGACAATCCCGAGTCTGCGGTTACCCTTTGGCGTGCTCATTTGGGAAACAGTGAGGAGGGACCTCCTCAGCGAAACATGCAAGAATCAGAGCATGTACGACCTCACTGCTGCGATCGGACTCGGCTCGGGGGTGCGAGTCTCCGCGGACTGCCTAGGGCACGACTTTCCGTCACGAGTCCGCGACTGTGATGTCATTGTCCGTCTACCCTTCGCCGCCAGTGATTCCGACCATCTAAAGCTGGTAGCGCCAAAAAGACGGAACGATAGGACACCCAATGCCGTCCACGCGCTCTGGAACAGCCCCCTAGGCGCTTCGCAAGAAGAGACCGAGTGGGGATTCGTTGAGCCAAGAGCCACGAACTCCGCTGGCGAGTTCCAACCATCAACCGCAACAGTGAAAACAGCGCTCTTGCTTACGGAAGCACAACCAGAGACCCCGCTAGAGGCAACGGCGGACGTTATCAATCGAGGCCGCAATGCCTGGTGGAAGCGAGTTGATAACTGGATTTGGTGTCTTTCAGGTCAGTCTCCCTCTCAGACAGAAGAGCTCGTCGGTGTCTCGGAGCCGCCTCTCTGTTTCCTGGCTGGGGAAAGCGGCGACTGGGTGCAGCACGGCTCAATCAAGGCTACTGCCGTAGTAACAGTCGTGAAGCATTCGCCTGCGTTGTCACACACAGGACTGGAACTCTGTTTCCAGTTGGCCGGGAAAGGAAAAGCACCAGATACCTGGTGGACTGCACTTCGCGTCGCGAAATACGCAGCAGCGCTGGGTAACGGCCGTTCGGCCTTAGCGGAAGCGGCCTCCGCCGTGGACGAAGCGTTGCACAGCTGGCTCCGGAAGGGCAACCAAGGCAAACCGCCCATCATTAGGAAATACGCAAAGATGAGAGGAGCTTCGCTTAGAGAGAAAATCGCTTTCGCCGAATGTCACCGGTCTTGGGCTCCTCCGACCGGGATGGATGAGTTCCTGAGCGCTCGCAACGCCGCTATACACAAAGGTCGAATCCCAAAGAAGAGCCGTTTGGCAGGCTATCTGAGCACAGCCGAGAAAGCGCTCCTCTCTCTAGACCCAGAAATGTCAGGATGGCGATCCTTGGCGACCGTCAAGGACTCAGTTTCATTCTCAATCTCAGCGTCACGCAGTTACTGAGCCCACTGGAGTGGTCGGGTAAGGGCACGTCGAGGGTACCCGTCGCCACAGATCAGCACTAGGGCGTTGCTGCGGGCCACAAACTTTGGGTGCATCGCGTCGGCTGGTGCGGAGTCATGCTGACCAAAGCCGTAGTCACCCTGATAACCCTCAGTCCGCAGAACTCGACGAGCGCACGCAACGCTGTCTCAATGGCGATTCTGAACGTCCTCCACCGGATCGGAACCCACAGCGCCCCCTCCGAAATCGCCTGGGAGTTCACCGCCAACATCATCATGTTCATGCCGTCGGGATTATTCTTGTTGCTTGCCACAGTCAAGTGAAGGCTTGGCTGGTCGTAACCGTGATGCCGGCAACGAGCTGCTCTATTGAATTATCCACCCCCTCTTCCTCCCCGGCCGGGTCCCAATGATCTCAGACATAGTCGCGAATACTGCGGGCAGGCAGATCGGGATGGTACTTGCGATATTGGCCTCGGCGGCTATCAACAGAAGGAAGTAGCCTGTTCCGCTGGACTTCCGCAACCCTGCGCTGACTCCCTACGCGCTTCAGATTGCCGTTGCAGTCTTAGATCGTCGCTATAGCTGTGCGGCAACGACGGTCCTAACCTGCTCCTAGACAACGCTCTGCCACCACTACGCCTGCACAATACGGGCGAGGGCGAGCGGACAGACAAGGAATCAGCAAGGGGCTCTGCGCGTTCCTCCAAGACCGACGCCCCTGAAGTCAAGCCACCCCCGTAAACCCACCGGGTACGGTCCTGAGCATGGGCTACAAGTCGGCTGAAGAGGACCGTCGCGGCCAACTGCTGGCTAGAATCCACGCTTTAGAGAGCCAGCTGGCTACTGCGCGAGTCCAGCTCGCCACCTTCGACTCCACCGAAACCCAACGTGCCCAGGCCCAATAAGCACCTAACCCCCATCGCGCCCGAAAATGCGACGGGGGCGAACAGAGGAGGGCCTGAGTGCTTCATTTTGCCCCTCAACGTATGCAATGGTGCGGTCACGTGGAGCCGCTATACGAGCGAAGATCGGCACTAGGGTGTCGGGCACAGGCGTGTACGCACCTAAGTCCGGCCCGCTCAGCATCGAGGCTCTGTTCCACTCATTGGCACTGACAAGTGAGAAATCCAGTTCGTATCCGGCCGCGTGCGCTAGGTGCTGCATGAATACCTTCGATGCGCGCCCGTTACCCTCACGGAACGGGTGTGCCTGGTTCAGGAAGGCAAATACAGTAGCGGACTGAGTGGCGAACTGATCAGCGGATAGCGCGGTCCAGCTCGTGGATCGGATGAGTTCGGCGGCATCTTCCAGATACTTGTGGATCGACCCATCTCCCGGGTCAGCAAACCCTCCTGGCGCTCCCTTGTACAGGGGAACCGTGCGGATCTGTCCCGCCCAATCGTAAACGTCTTGGAGTTGATGACGGTGGATAGCCTTGAGGTGCGCCTCATCAAAGGTGCGCGACACCAGACTGGGGTTGTCGTCAAGTTCAAGCGTGCGACTGGCGACAAGCAAGTACTCAACCTCAGCCAGCTCCGACTGATCCGTGATCCCGAGACGATTCTTCAACACCCGTGTCCCGGGGATGAAATAATCGTCTTCGTCGAATATTGTGCTCACACCACCAGCGCCGGTCGGACACCAACGGTCAAGTCCAGGAGCTGCTGATGCGACAGCTCGTTCCGGGCGCGCGCACACACGAGCGCCACGCCATCTTCGCTGGGTGACCAACCTTCATGCAGCATTGAGCCTAGGACGTTGCGGACGCGAGACCTTTCCTCATCGGATAGGCCGTCAAACGCTTCCGGCCAGAGAGCTCCAACAATCGCATCGACGGTGGCGGACCCGTAATCCGCGCTGTGACCTGGGACGCTATCCAGCCGCATAGAACACTCCCTTCGAACGCTGCTGCGAACACCTCCAGTCTACCAGCAGGCTCCCTGGCACTCACCTACGGCACCCAGTCCCCGCTACAGCAACGAACCCCAACATGGGTTCCGTGCCTCGTATGGCTTTTGCCCGTGAAATCTGGTGGCCTTGGGTATGGAGACGATGAGCTTGACCATAG
>CAZTTD010000082.1:0-8707 GCA_964616925.1 uncultured Actinomyces sp. | reverse complement strand
TGTGGTGCATGATCGATGGTTAATCCCGGGATTAACCATCGATGTTGGGGATAACTATCGGCCTTAGAAACCTTGGAGGCCACCGAACCGCGCAAGACCGACCCACGCAGCACCGGTAACGGCAACGGCGGACGCAACCGAGGAATCCAACTTCACGCAACACATGGCTGCCCCAGCAAATCAGACCTGTCAGCCGCGTCTATCTTGTGCAGTCCCGTGTGCAGTCCTGGCGCATGCCAAAGATTCACCCACTAAAACGCGTGCTATGAACCGGTTTAGGAAAGAATCCGTCTGATCAGGACAAGGGATCGTTCTACCGCGTCGCTTCCCCACCGACCGACAGAGGGGGAGTTCGCGACTCCGTAAAACATGGAGATCACCAAGATGACGTCCTGCACGGTCACGTCATCGCGCACCGCGCCGTCCTCTTTGGCCGACGCAAGCATCGTTTCCACCACGTGTTCCGTCCGGTCCCAGAACGCCGCATAGACGGGACTATTTGATTCGTTCTCTTGGATGATCCGCAACAGGTCCGGGATTGAGAACTGGTCCCACGCGATCATCCGCAAGACTCCGTATAGAGCCTCCCCGTTGTTCTGGTGTTCGAGGGCGTATTTCTCATACCGGTCTATTCTGCGGTCGTAAAGTGCACCGACTAGGGCGACGCGGTTTGGAAAGTGCCGGTAGAGCGTACCTCTGCCAAGCTCTGCCTTCTCTGTGATTAAGGAGAGCGGAGCGTTGGCCCCATGTTCCGTGAACACTTCTTCGGCAGCCTGAAGCAGTGCTTTCTGGTTGCGCTCAGCGTCTGCGCGCAGCTCTCGATTAGTTACTTCATGGGATGTCCCCCAGCGCGCGTCGCCCGCGGTGTGCCTATGCTGCTTTTGGTCCGGTTTGTTCTTAGCCATGGGCGGCTCCTTGGGGCCAATGTCCCGAATTGACCGTTGAAGATAGCCTAGTCGACCACCGCAACATAAACGGACACCTAAGTCCCATTTACATCCAACGAATCTTCTGTATCTTTGGATTCGTTATGCGGACATCGGTGTCCGTTTCTGTTGAAAGGTGTCCTCATGGGTGTGGTCGCGGTAATGGTTGCCTATTTCGTTTTCCTGATAGGAGTCATTCACTTCTTCCGGTTTCACTACAAAGCGTCTGCTTGGGTTTGGGTTGCATCCCTAGCAACCATCCCTTTGTGGATCGCGACAGGAGGTGTGGAGGGATGGTTTCGTTGGTTCAAAATCCTCTCAGTCATACTCCCGCTGATCGTTGTCGGATTCTCTCGTATTGCCGTTGCTGAAGATCGGCAGGGACGGGTTTGGGACGTTCTGAAGTCCAAACAGTTTTTGTGGTTCTTCTACGCCATCTTGTTCCTGAACATTGCCGAAGCCTCTGTCAAAGACCTGCAGATGGGCAACTATTACAACGCAATGGCTGGCTTCCTGCTCTGTGTCACGATTCCCTATGCACCCAAGTTCTGGACTTTCACCAAGGATGGCAACGCCGAACTGATCGCCTACACGACGGCCGCGTGGAACTTCCTCTACACCACGTGGAATCTGGCTTTCGTCTACGCCGAAGATATCGGAGGCCCCCACTGGGCAGGAACCATCTGCATCCTCTTGGCTGCAGAGCTTTACCCACTTCTGGTCCGACGCCCAGAGCTGTACATAATGGCCCGCATATACACCCTTGGCGCCCACCTGCTGATTCGCGCCTGCTGGGACTTCTTCCCCCAATTCACGCCGATTTCCCTGTACTCTGCACCGGTTACGCACTGGTGGGGAATCATCAACTTCGTCCTGGCCCTCCCATACGTTTTCTGGTTCACCTGGCAGTTGAACGTGGGCACGGCGCCGATTACTTTCCGCCGGGGAACAGCGCGCAAAGACTACTTGGAGTCCCACCCGGAGATGGCAGTGCGGGTAGCGAAGGATCATGTTTCCGCGATCTGAGCGAAGGGCGTTTCCGCACGACAACCTGTCTGGGCTACACCCTCACTTAATCGCCGAACCAAGCGCCACAAGTAATCCCAAAAACCAGGGCCACAAGTAAGCCCCAGACCCAGATCCACAAGTCCCCGAGCCACAAGCCTCAACTTTTCAATCCCTGCCCCCTAAAGGAATCCTCATGTTTTTGTACCAACACATCGGTGCCCACCAATGGCTGGCGTTCCTCCTCGTCCTCGCCGGACTCATCCTGGCCAATGAGATCACGCGCAGATACCGCGTGGTCGGAATCTTGACGTTTGCGGTGCTCCCCGTGCTGCTCACCGTCCTCGTCTGGCCCCACACCTCCGCAATGGGGGAGTCGAGCACCGGAACCTGGTTCGCATGGGTCAAGGTTTATTCAGCGCTCATGGGGACTCTTGGCTTCATGGTCATGCGCTACCGCCCGCGCCTCATGAAACATAAGTGGATCCTGCTCTTCCCACCGATCATTCTTGCCGTGAACATCCTTGAGGCGTGCGTCCGTGACCTTCAGGTTGGGCTGATGCGCGTCGACGGTGTTGTGGACGGCGTATACATGATTTCTGGGTCTTGGAACTACATGAACGCCCTAGCCGGTCTACTGAATATCGTCACGATATGCGGTTGGGTCGGCATCCAGATATCCCGAGACAAGAGCAAGGACATGGTTTGGCCGGACATGCTCTGGTTCTGGATCATCGCCTATGACCTGTGGAATTTCGCGTATGTCTACAATTGTATCGGCGACAAGTCGTTCTACACGGGTGCTGCTTTGCTGCTCTCCTGCACGATTCCAGCGTTCTTCATCAAGAAGGGGGCCTGGTTGCAGCACCGCGCAGCGACTCTGTCCCTGTGGGCGATGTTCTCCCTGACCTTCCCAGAGTTCGGCGCCACGTCGCGCTACGCTGTTGGCTCCACGAATGATCCCAGGGCACTCTTTATTGTCTCCGCGATCGCGCTGGCAGCCAATGTTGCCGTGTTCTTCTACCAGTTGCACCGCATCATTACGCTGCGCCTCAACCCGCTCACGCAGGAGCTCTACAAGGGCACGCCGGATTCGCAGAGGATTCTGCTGGACAACAAACTGACCGACGACACCGGAACAAGTGGGGCGAGGGCGGGCCACGTGAACGCGAGTGTCAACGCAGGTGGGGCGAGGGCGGCGACGGCGAGCCACGCGAACGCCGACGCAAACGCGAACGCCAACGCCGACCGTTCGGACGCATCGGAATCAGAAACCGTTGAGGTCGCGTGATAAGACTCCCGCCCTCGCCCCTTGTTAGGCACGCCTAACCTGAGATAATGGACATGTGTCTATTACCCCAGCTTTGAGTTCAAAGGGCGCTAATGCCCCACGCACCTCCACGGCCATGAAGACTCCCTTGCCGTGGGGGCGCTTAGTCCTTCTTATCGGTGCTATGGCGGCGCTGCTGTCAGGCCTTGACGCCGCGCTGTTGCGGTTGGGGCTGTCGGCTCCGGCGCCCTCGATGGACTTGGCGAACCTGCACGGACCCCTGATGGTTTTTGGTTTCCTAGGCACCGCCATCGCGTTGGAGCGCGCAGTAGCTCTGCAATCTGACCGCAAACGCTCATCAAAACTGGCCTACCTGTCCCCGGCGGCGTCCGTCGCGGCAACCGTCATCGCGTTGGCTCAGATCGCGATTTTGGGCGAGGGCGCAACGCGACTGGGCCCTGCCGCCGCCTGGGCAATTTCGATGGCTGGCATGTGTGCCATGTACGTGGTGGTCTGGCGCCGCCAGCCTATGACCGCGGTCTTGGTCCAAGGGATGGGTGCCCTGGCGGCCCTGGGTGGAATACTACTTTGGGGTAGGGGTTTCGAAGCCGCTCAGATTGTGCCTTGGTGGTGCGCTTTCTTGGTGCTCACGATCATTGGGGAGCGCCTGGAGTTGGCGCGGATCGCGTTTACCCGGGGAGCAACCGAAAGCAGAATCTTGGGGGAGACCCTTGCTTTGATGGTCGCCCTCGTCCTATCTGTTTACGTGCCTGAAGTTGGCTACCCGATACTGGGGGCAGCCCTCATCGTCCTCATTCTTGACACCGCGGGGCATGACGTGGCGCGACGAACCATCTTTTCCAGCGGCATCACCCGCTTCATGGCTGCATGCATGCTGGCCGGATATGGGTGGGCGCTGGTGGCAGGTGGAGTTTGGGTGTTGCGTGGCCCGGTATTCTCGGGCTACGGGTACGACACCGTCGTTCACTCTTTGACCATTGGCTTTGCCCTCTCCATGGTGTTGGCGCACGCCCCGGTGATCGTTCCCGCGATAGCGCGCCGGGAGCTGCCGTACAGTCCCGCGATGTGGGCCGTCTGGGGCTGCTTGCAGGCGGGCCTCCTGATTCGCGTAGTCGCCGGCGTGCGGGATGCCGAGGGCGTTTGGCAGTTTGGTGGCGCCATAGACGTCCTGTCGGTACTGGCCTTCGTGGTCACGACGGTGACGCTAATAGTTGCCGCGTCTAGGAAGACGCCCGGCGCAGCAAAGGCGCCCGGTGCGGCAAAGGCGCCCGGTGCAGCGAAGGCGCCCAGTGTAGCGAAGACGCCCTCGCCCCGACCCGTGAAGCCCCGCGAATGACCCGGATCGAAACGGGGCGCCCAACCGCGCGCCGACGCAGCCGCACCGACCGGATGACGACTGCGTGGATGGCGCTGGCGGTCCTTGTGTTTGCCGTGAGCATCGCCGGGCGGACGTATATTCCGCAGTCGTGGTGGCTGTCGATTCACATCATTACCCTGGGCGTGCTGACTAACGCGATTCTGCAGTGGTCGTGGTACTTTTCGCGCTCGCTGCTCCGGCTTCCTGCGACGGATAAACGCTCCGGGCGCGACCAGGCAATCCGCCAGGGCGCGTTCAACGTTGCGCTGGTGGCGTTGATCGGCGGGATGATGGCTGCCTCGCTGCCACTGGTGGTGGGCGCGGCGACCGGTGTGGGGCTTGTGATCGCGTGGCACGGGGCCGCCCTCGTACTGGCCGCCAGAAGTCGCCTGAGTTCCCGCTTCGCCATCGTTATCCGCTACTACATTGCCTCCGCCGCGTTTCTTGTTCTGGGGATTGTTCTGGGCATCCTTGCTGCTTGCGCGATGTTCCAGGTGGACGCGCCAGCGTGGGTGGTGGAGGGGCGGGCGGCGTTGACGCTTGGGCACTCGCTGGCGAACTTCCTGGGTTGGCTGGGGCTCACGATCGCGGGGACACTCATCACTTTGTGGCCGACGATGCTGCGCACCCGCATGGCGCCGGATGCGGTGGAGCGCTCCACCCAAACCCTTCTGATCGCAGCAACTGGAGTGCTCGTCGCCGTGGTTGGTGCGTCGATGGGCGTGACGAGGGCGGCCGCCCTTGGCGTCCTCGTCTACTGCGCAGCCCTCACCTGGGGGATTGGCGTGCCGCTCATAAAAGAGGTGCGCGTGAAGCCTGCCCGCGGGTACGCGACGTGGTCAGCGGGGCTTGGGATCACGTGGGCGATAGCGGGACTGGTGGGCCTGAGCGCGGCTCTCTACCTGGCCCCCGACGCGGACTCTTTTCGCGGATTCGCGCCGCCCCTAATAGTCATGCTGGGCGTCGGTGGCGTCCTGCAGATTTTGGCGGGCGCCCTTACTTACCTGCTGCCGGTTATCGTGGGTGGTGGGCCCAGCGCCGTTAGGGTCGGGATTGCGGTTTTGGACCAGCATGCGGTTTTCCGTCTGGTGTTGCGTAACTCCGCGCTGGTCGTTGGGCTTCTTGCCGTGGCGGTGGCACCCATTTTTTGGCTAATGGTGGTGGCGACGTTCGCCCTCGACATCACCCTGTTCGGTATGGACGGCGTGATTCAAGGGCGCAAGAAACGTGAGAACGCGGCTGCGGCTGCGACTGAGAAAGTTCGTGGAGGGGTAGGAAATGAGTGACGTTGTGGATTCTGTTCGCAAAGCATCATCGGCTGTGATTGCCATAATCGTTGTGGTAGTGGTGGCGGTGGCAGCGTTGCTGGTAGCGCCGGGTTTGGGTGGGCAGACCGTTTCGAACGAGGGCGCCTCAACAGACTCCTCCACCGTCGCCCCAACAGGTGAAGTTACGGAAGTGACCGTGACAGTCCAGGGGATGTCGTTCGTGCCCGGGGTGATAGAGGTGCCCGCCGGGAACACGCTGATCATCAACCTTGAGAACACGGGCGACCAGCGCCACGACCTGCTGATGGACAACGGCGCAAGGATCGCACCCATCGCACCGGGCACATCCGCCTCCGTTGAGGTGGGGATTGTCAACGCCGACATGGATGGGTGGTGCACGCTGCCGGGGCACCGCCAGATGGGGATGACGTTGCAGGTGGTGGCGGTTGGGGCGGACCAGGGCGCGCAGTCGTCCTCGACCCAAAATACGATCGGTCACATGGGCGGGATGGGCCACATGGGCGGCACGTCCGCAACCGAGGGGACCGGCGGCGTCAACGTGCCCACGATGGACGCCCTCATCGCGCAGGCCGCCAAAGCGGACCCACACCCCGCGGAACTGCCCGCTTTGGGGAATGAAACCCACCACGAGTTCACCTTCGAAGTCACCGAAGATGAGCAGGCGTTGGCCGAGGGCGTCGTCCGCCCCGTCTGGACCTACAACGGCACCGCGCCCGGCCCAACCCTCCACGGGCGTGTCGGCGACACCTTCAAAATAACCCTTGTCAACGCGGGAACCATGGGCCACTCCATTGACTTCCACGCGGGCATCGTAGCGCCGGATGAGGCAATGGCGACCATCGAACCGGGTGAGGAACTGATCTATGAGTTCCAGGCGGTGCGCTCCGGGATCTGGATGTATCACTGCTCCACGATGCCGATGTCCACCCACATCCAGCAGGGCATGTTTGGCGCGGTCGTCATTGAGCCGGACGAACTGGAGGAGGTTGACCGCCAGTACGTGCTGATCCAGAGCGACATATACTTGGACGAGGACTTCTCCGGTGGCGACCTAGTTCCCGACCTGCTGGCGTTCAACGGGGTCCCGTTCCAGTACGACGCGCATCCGCTTGCAGCCAACGTTGGGGAGCGAGTGCGGGTCTGGGTCCTTGACGTCGGCCCGAACTCCGCACTGTCCTTCCACATTGTCGGCACGCAGTTCGACACGGTTTGGTCGGAGGGCGCCTATTCCGTCTACCACGACAAGTCCACCGACGGGATCACGAAGGGTGCGACGGGCGCGCAGGTGTTGCCGCTGCTGGCCGCTCAGGGCGGGTTCGTGGAGTGGGTGCCGGTGGAGGCGGGCACGTACACGTTCGTCAACCACATCATGAGCCTGGCGGAAAAGGGCGCGCACGGCGTGTTTAAGGTGGAGGAGTAGGGCGAGGGCGGAAGGGGCCGCGGCCCGCGGCCGTCGCGTGGCTTTCTGTGCCCGGGTTCGCGCGATGCGTTACGGGACTGCCCGCGTCTGTCGCGTTACGGGACCGACACCTGGGCTATGCGGCCCGCGCCTTCCAGGATGAGCGGTCCGTCCTCGTCCGGAACAAACACGGCCTGGCCACGCTCAATGCTGAGGCTGCCCGTGTGGGACGTGGCCGTCACGCGCCCGCCTAGACCGACCAGAATGCGCGGCCCCGTGCCGGGCAATGGCAGCGGGTGGGAGCAGCCGGGGGTGGAGGGGTTGGCCACCGAAAGCTCGAAATCTTCGACGGGGGAGCGGAACAGGTCAACGCCTATCCGCGGATGCTCCGGCGCGATGCGGGTAGGCGGGATCCCATCAAACGTTGCCACGTCGGAGAAAAGCTGTGGGTCCACGTGCTTCGAAGTGAGGCCCGCGCGGATCACGTTGTCGGAGTTCGCCATGACCTCCAACCCCAGCCCCCGCTGGTAGGAGTGGATAGTGCCGGTCGGCACAAACAGGGTTTCCCCCGGCGCCAGCATGACGTGGTTCATGAGGAAGCAGAGCAGAATCCCGGGCTCTCCGGGGAACTCTTTTTGCAGTTGGACGATGGTTTGGTCGATTTCTGGCTCCGGTGAGTTACCCGCCTTAAGGCGTTTCCCACACGCGCGCGCAAACTCTGCAACCTCACGTGGGGTGGGGCCATCTTCGGGGTCCAGAATCCAAGAGACCACGGGCTTCAATCCGCGTCCCGCCGCAAGGAGGAGCCGACGGGAGAGCCTGCCCGCCAGAGTGCCGCCCAAGCCTTCCAAACGGTCCCGCATCTGGCGCCTCACACCAAAGCCGACCAGCGCCTCAAACGGGGTGAGGGCGTAGAGCATCTCCGGTTTGTGGGTCGTATCTTTGAAGGTGCGGCTGGGGGAGTCAAGGGGAACTCCGCGGTTGGACTCCCCGGCAAACCCTTGAGCGGCCAAGGACCGTCCCGGGTGCACCTGCAGGGACAGGGCTTTCCGGGGCGCGATGAACTTCACCAGGTAGGGGAGTTGGTCGCCGAACATGTGCCGGGTGGAGGCCCCCAGCGTCGCTTGCGGGTTGGCTGCTATCTGCTGGGCTAAGTCCTGCCCATCATCCAACGCGGAGGGGCCAAGGGGGTGGGCGCCAAACCACTGTTCTGCCCACGGGGTGCCGTCGCCTAGGGCCCTGACGAACTCCGGGATTAGATCTTCCGAACCCCAGTCGTTGCGCTTGATCTCTCCGCGGATCCTCTCCAAGTGTCCAACTTTCCTGTTCTTGGGGCCCGCCGGTGGCTTGTAGCCGACCTGTGAGTTGAGCGGGTGCGGGTACCTACTGGTCTTGTTCCTCTACGTATTCAGCCAGCGTATCCGTTTCAAACGCCTTGCG
>CAZTTD010000081.1:0-8759 GCA_964616925.1 uncultured Actinomyces sp. | reverse complement strand
CGCCCGCCCGCGAAGCGAACCTACCTACAATCCGCCCAAGACTTGCGCCACCAAAATCTTGGTGACCATCGCAACGGGGTAGACAAGTGCGTAACCCAGGGCAACGCGAGGATCGTCGTTCGTGCGTGCATTAGCAAATGCAAGAACAGCCGGCTGCGTCTGAACGCCGCCAAGGAGGCCGGACAACCGCGTGCCACCCATGTGGAACACCCACCGCATCGTGATGTAAATGCCAACCGCCATGATCGACGTGACCACGAAACCAAGGGTGAAAATCTTCAGCCATGCGCCACCGCGGAATGCTTCCATGATCTGGCCACCAGCAACCGTACCGGCCTGCGCCAAGAAGATCAGAAGCCCCAGCTCAATGATGACCTGGCACGCCGTGAACGGGACCGCCGTAACAAATGGGCCGATCCGCCCCAGTTTGCCGAAGATCAACCCAACGATCAGCGTTCCTGCCGCTGCACCAATGCTGAAGCTGTTGCCTCCGCCAAGCGGAATCGCGATATGCCCAATGAACATACCCAGCGCCATCCCCAGGCCCATCGCGATCGGGTTGATGTCGGACAAGCCACGGGAGGAATCCCCAAAGAACTTCGTAATCTGGGACATCTTGGAGGTCGGCGCAACAACACGAACCCTGTCGCCCTGCTGGAGAACAAGGTTAGGAGATCCAACCAAATCCACGTCGCCGCGGCGGACACGGGAGATGCTGGCCGAGTATTCCTGCGACAACCCCAAGCTGCCAATTGTGCGTCCCGCGACCTTCGGGTCCGAAACCGTGATGCGACGGAAATCCAAGTAGGAACGGTCACGCATCAGCGAGTGGCTGGAGCCGTGCCCCAGTTCCTTCGCCGCCTTCGCAACCAGTTCAGTCGGCCCAACAACCGTAATGAGGTCGCCTGGGTCCAACGTATCCGACATAGACGGGCGAGTAATCGGCCCGACCTCACCACGCCGCAGACGGGAGAAGGTGATTTTGCCATCCATCTTCTCGTACAAATCGCCGACGAACGGGTGGTCCGTGCGCTCAACGCGTACCGTACGGTTCGCAATCGGTGTAGGCGCGTCCTTGTCCGTTTTTGAATAGGCGAGGGCGGCCATCGACGCAGCAATCATTCCCAAAACACCAAAAATATAGGCAATTGAGTAACCGACCGTTGCCTGGCCTGGGTTGCCTGAAGCTTCACCAGCCGCAGCAAGTGCCGGGGTGTTCGTGACGGCACCGGCGAACGTACCGGCGACGGTGGAGATGTCCAAGCCAAAAATGTGAACGCCAAGCAAGTAGGCGGATGCCGCAGCCACTATGAACAATGCGATCATCGTCAGCAGCGGCGCAATCGCAGTCTTTAGATTGTGGAAGAAAGAGTTGCCAGAGTTAATGCCTATGGCAAACGCAAAGAGGACCAATCCCAGCGTGCCGATTGCGGGCGGCAAGGTCAGCTCAACGCCGACCTCCCCGGACCAAGCCGACAGGATGATCGCGGCGAAAAGGACGGCCGCAGGTCCAAGACCAATTCCTTTGATCTTGATGTGTCCGAACGCCATACCGACGCCGACTAGAAGGAAAAGAGTCAGAACGGGCTGACCCGCTAGGTATTCAAAGACGCCAGTCAACTGTGTTCACCTTTGCGTAATTTGTAAGAAGTAACCTCAAGTTTACTTCAGCCGTGCGAGCCATCTTGAAGTTCAAGGTCCCGCTTCGACATACATCACACTGGGATACGCGGCACTCGCGTTGAGGCTGCTTATCGCGGTCGCGGCGGTGCCGACCGTCCTCGCGATGGTGCCGATCGCCCTCGCTCCGGTTGTGCGTGGCGTCCCAGTCGCGATGGTGTCGCGATGGTGCTGCGGGGGTGCCGACCGCCCTCGCCCCGACGGGGGTGAACCATAGTGTGAGACACGCGGCAGCGGAGCTTGTAACCGCCTAATATTGGCGTCGTGAAGAACTTGCTGACAGTAGTCGTCCTTGCGCTTGTGGTCGTTGTACCCAGGCGTACGGTGCCTGCTGTCTGACAGATGGTCCGTACGCCTAATCCCCACGCTACGAAATAGCGGGGGTTTTTTGTTGCTAAGGACCAACAGGACGGAGAACAAACAAGTGACCACAGGACAAACCATCACTGGGGCAGAGGCGATTATCGCCTCGCTTGAGGCGCTGGGTGTCGAAGAGGTTTTCGGGATGCCCGGCGGCGCGATCCTGCCAACCTATGACCCCCTCATGGATTCCAAAATCCGCCACATTCTAATTAGGCACGAACAGGGCGCCGGCCACGCGGCCGAAGGTTTCGCTGTTTCCAGCGGGAAGGTCGGCTGCGCGATTGTCACGTCCGGCCCGGCTGCCACGAACATTATGACCGCGCTTGCGGATGCGAACCTAGACTCGGTTCCGATCGTGGTCATTACGGGTCAGGTGGGATCCTCCCTGATCGGCACGGACGCGTTCCAGGAAGCGGATGTCGTCGGTGCCTCAATGCCCATCTCCAAGCACTCTTTCTTGGTGACGAGGGCGGAGGACATCCCAGCCCGCCTTGCCGAAGCGTTCTACATTGCCAACACGGGCCGGCCGGGCCCCGTCCTCGTCGACATTACGAAGGACGCGCAGACCGGGGACGTGGATTTCGCCTGGCCTCCGGTCATGGACATCCCGGGTTACCGCGTGCCGGGGAAGCCGTCTCAGAAGCAGATCCGTGCGGCCGCAGCGGCCATCGCGGAATCGAACGCTCCCGTCCTCTACGTCGGTGGCGGCATCATTCGCTCCGGTGCCTCGGACGAACTGATGGAGCTGGTGAAGTTGACCGATGCGCCGGTCGTTACGACTTTGCAGGCTCGCGGTGCTATTCCTGATTCGGATCGACACTGCCTGGGCATGCCCGGCATGCACGGCACGGTTGCCGCGGTGGGGGCTCTTCAGCGCGCCGACCTCCTGGTTACCCTGGGTGCACGTTTCGATGACCGCGTCACAGGACGCCTCGATTCTTTCGCCCCACGCGCCAAGGTGATCCACGTTGACATTGATGCGGCGGAGATCTCCAAGAACCGTGGCGCCGACATTCCCATTGTTGGTGATCTGAAGGCGGTCCTGCAGGGTCTGAATAAGGCGCTACCGGAAGCACTCCCGGAAAACTACCGTGAGGACCTCTCCGGATGGTGGCGCTACCTGGACCGACTGGTGGATTCATACCCACTTGGGTGGACCGAAACTGGGGACGGGCTGATGGCTCCCCAGTACGTCATCCAAAGGCTCTCTGAGCTCTCTGGCCCCGACGCGTTCTACGCCACCGGCGTTGGACAGCACCAGATGTGGGCGGCGCAGTTCCTTGAGGTTGAAAAGCCGCGTCACTTCATTTCCTCTTCGGGCCTTGGGACCATGGGCTTTGGCCTACCCGCTGGGATCGGCGCGAAGGTTGCAAACCCCGACAGCACCGTTTGGGTCATCGATGGAGACGGTTCCCTCCAGATGACTCTCCAGGAGTTCGCAACCGCGGTCACCAACAACATTCCGGTGAAGGTTGCGCTGATCAACAACTCGGTTCTTGGCATGGTGCGTCAGTGGCAGAACCTCTTCTACAACGAGAGGTATTCGCACACCAACCTCAACGACCACGACGCTGACGCACAGGTTCCGGACTTCGTGAAACTGGCGGAGGCATACGCAATGCCAGCGCGCAGGGTGACGAAGCCGGAGGAAGTAGACGACGCAATCAACTGGGCGCTCTCAATCAACGACCGCCCCGTACTTGTGGAGTTCCGCGTATCCAAGGACGCAATGGTGTGGCCTATGGTCGCGGCAGGGGTTTCGAACGATGACATCCGCTTTGCTCGCGGCATGGCGCCAATCTGGGATGGGGATGAGTGATCATGGCTGAAAAGTTGCACACACTGACCGTGCTGGTGGAGAACAAGCCGGGCGTGCTTACACGCGTCGCGGGTCTGTTCGCACGCCGCGCATTCAACATCAAGTCCCTGACGGTGGGTGAAACAGAACGCGCGAACATTTCCCGTATGACGATCATCGTCGACGCGGAAGAGATCCCGTTGGAGCAGGTGACCAAGCAGCTCAACAAGCTGATCAACGTTCTGAAGGTCGTGGAGTTGCCGGAGGATGAGTCGGTGGAACGCCGCATGCTCCTCCTAAAGGTCACTGCCAACGACGAAACCAGGACGTCCGTACTCCAGATCGTTGACCTGTTCCGCGCTCACGTCATCCACGTTGCGCGCGACACCGTGATCATTGAATCCATCGGTTCGAGGGCGAAGTTGGAAGCCCTCCTTGAAGCACTGGAGCCATACGGCGTCAGAGAAATTGTTCAATCAGGTGCGGTTGCGCTCAGCCGCAGCCCCCGGTCGTTGACCGACCAGATTAAGGAGAAATAGTGGCCAAGGTTTACTACGAGAATGATGCGGATCTAGATCTAATTCGTTCCAAGAAGGTTGCGATTATCGGCTACGGCTCTCAGGGGCACGCCCACGCACAGAACCTGAAGGATTCTGGCGTGGAGGTCGTTGTCGGCCTGCGTCCGGGCTCCGCCTCTTGGGAGAAGGCTGAGGCCGCCGGACTTGAGGTCGCGGAAGTCTCTGAGGCTGTCAAGCAGGGCGATGTTGTGATGATCCTGGTCCCGGACCAGTACCAGCGCACCGTCTACGCCGACCAGATTGCGCCGAACCTGAAGGAAGACGCCGCTCTCTTCTTCGCCCACGGTTTCAACATCCGCTACGGATACATTGAGGCTGACGACACGCACGACATCTGCATGGTTGCTCCGAAGGGCCCGGGCCACAAGGTTCGTGAGTCCTACCTTGACGGTCAGGGCATCCCCGCAATCGTCGCTGTTGAGCAGGACGCGGATGGTCAGGCATGGCCGCTGGCGCTGTCCTACGCAAAGGCAATTGGTGCAACCCGCGCGGGCGTCATCCAAACCACGTTCACTGAGGAGACCGAAACGGACCTGTTCGGTGAGCAGGCTGTCCTCTGTGGTGGTGTATCCCAGCTGATCCAGTACGGTTTTGAGACCCTGGTTGAAGCCGGATACCAGCCGGAGATCGCCTACTTTGAGGTCCTCCATGAGATGAAGCTGATTGTCGACCTCATCTGGGAGGGCGGCATCACGAAGCAGCGCTGGTCCATCTCTGACACCGCGGAGTACGGCGACTACGTCTCCGGGCCGCGCGTCATTGGTGAGCAGGTGAAGGAGTCGATGAAGGACGTCCTCGCCGATATCCAGGATGGCACCTTCGCCCGCCGCTTCATTGCCGACCAGGACAACGGTGGCCAGGAGTTCAAGGCTCTGCGTGCCGCCGGGGAATCCCACCCGATTGAGGCAACCGGGCAGAAGCTCCGCAAGGAGTTCGGTTGGGCCAAGGCCGATGAGGACTACGTGGACGGCAGCGCCGCTCGCTAGTTGATTTGGAGTGGGGCGTGGCCTGTGCTGCGCCCCATCCAACAAGGCTCTGCGGTTGTTGCCGTGTCCTTCCCACCTAGGCCATCGCGTATGCCGAGCCCGTCACGACCACCCGGGCTGTCGCATACGCCTCGGCCACCGAGTCCATCGGGGCCACCGCGGTCACCCGGGCTGTCGCATATACCGAAGCCGTCGCGTGACTGCTTGCCTCCGCCCTCGCCCCCAAAAATGAGGACCCAGGCACCCCCAAATTGAAGAACCAGAATCGAGTTTTAACCGTGAGCAACCCCCTACGCGTCGCCGTCATCGCGGGCGATGGCATCGGCCAAGAAGTCACTGAGCAGGCCGTTGCGGTCCTGACCAAGGCGCTGGAAGACAGTGGTCGCGCATTGGAGTTGTCGGACTTCGACTTGGGCGCGAACCGGTACCTTTCGGATGGTCACATTTTGGACGAGGGCGATTTGGAGGAGCTGGCGAAATATGACTCGATCCTCCTTGGCGCCGTGGGAGACCCTCGCGTGACGCCAGGTGTGCTTGAACGGGGGCTGCTGCTACGCCTCCGGTTTGAATTCGACCAGTACGTCAATCTGCGTCCTTCCAAGCACTACCCGGGTGTCGCCTCCCCGCTGGCCGACCCGGAAGGGATCGACTTTGTTGTCGTCCGAGAGGGAACTGAAGGGCTCTACGTCGGCAACGGCGGGGCTGTGCGCGTTGGGACCAAACAGGAGATTGCGACAGAGGTTTCCGTCAATACGGCGTTCGCGGTAGAGCGCGTCCTGCGGTACGCGTTCAACCTGGCGCAGAGCCGCGAGGCGAAGCACCTCACCCTTGTACACAAGATGAACGTTCTGGTCCACGCCGGTTCCATGTGGAAGCGGATTGCGGATGAGATCTCACTTGAGTACCCCGATATTGCCGTTGACTACCAGCACATCGATGCGGTCACCATCCACCTTCTTACGCGCCCGCAGTCATTCGACGTGATCGCGACCGACAACCTGTTTGGCGACATCATTACGGACGAGGCCGGTGCGATCACCGGAGGCATCGGCCTTGCGGCATCGGGGAACATCAACCCGGAGGGTGCTTTCCCATCAATGTTTGAGCCGGTCCACGGATCCGCTCCCGATATCGCGGGCCAGGGGATCGCTGACCCAATAGCGGCGATCGGTTCCGTTGTCCTCCTCCTGCAGAATGCGGGAATGGAAGAACAGGCGAATTCAGTACAGCGAGCCATCGACAAAGACATGGAGTGGCGCGCGCAGAACCCCGAAGAAGCAAAAGCACGCGGGACCAAGGCCGTCGCTGACGCGATCTTGGCGGAACTAAACTAGGCGCGAACCGGGGCAACGCCCGCGAAACGAAAACGAAACACGGCAACTGGAAATAGGGAATGGAAGGCGGCGTCATGGGGCAGACTCAAGCGTCAAGTTCGCGGAGCACTTTGGAAGAAGAGGTCTCCACGCAGGAACTGCCAAGCGCGGCTGAGGCGGCGGAGCGCTTCCCTGTGATTCCGAACCCTAACCCGACTTCGGATGAAGAGCGCACGAAGATCCTTGATGAACTGGTCTTTGGGGAGAACTTCGGCGACTACATGGCGATTGCGGACTGGTCGGTAGCTGACGGTTGGCATGACCGGCGTGTGGAGCCCTTCGGGCCGTTGCCGCTGTCGCCGGCGGCGTCTGTTTTGCATTACTCGCAGGAGATTTTTGAGGGGATGAAGGCGTTCCGGTGGGAAGACGGGAGCGTTTGGACGTTCAGGCCGGGGTTTAATGCGGCGCGGATGAATCACTCGGCGCGCAGGATGGCTATGCCTGAGATCCCGGTGGAGGACTTCCTTGGCGGGATCGCGCAGATGGTTCGTGCGGATGAGCAGTGGGTTCCTTCCACGCCGAACTCCGCGCTGTACGTGCGTCCGTTCATGATTGCAGATGAGGCGTTCGTTGGGGTGCGTCCGGCTCACCACTACAAGTTTGTTGTGATCGCTTCCCCCGTTGGTCCGTATTTCAAGAAGGGCCTCAGCGGGGTATCGATTTGGGTTGACTGTCAGTACAACCGCGCGGCGCCCGGCGGTACTGGGGATGCGAAGACCGGCGGCAACTATGCGGCTTCGCTGTTGCCCCAGGTGCTTGCGGAGAAGAAGGGCTTTGAGCAGGTCTGTTACCTGGACGCCCGCACCGACACCAACATCGAAGAGTTGGGCGGCATGAACGTGTTCGTCGTCCTTGAAGATGGCACGATGCTGACCCCCAAGCTGACGGGGACGATCCTTGAGGGCGGGACGCGCTCAGCGATCATCCAACTCATGGCGGACCGCGGCATTGAGGTTCAAGAGGAAACCATTTCGCTTGACTGGTTGGTTCGCGCCATTGAATCCGGCGAGGTGGCGGAGATGTTCGCATGTGGCACGGCGGCAGTCGTCACCCCGATTTCGCGACTGGCGGGGGAGGGGTTTGACGTTTCAATCCCCGGAACCAAGATGACGCGCGAGATCCTGGAGGAACTGGGCGGCATCCAGCGCGGGACCATTGAGGACCGCCACGGATGGATGTACCAACTGGTGTGAGGTTCGGCGCGGTTTGGCTTTGGGTTCACTGCGCGGTTTGGGCGCTGAGTTCGGAGCGTGGCCTAACCTTGGGCTCGCGGCGCGACGTTGATTGCGGCGCTGCTGGGAGGTCCGCACCCCTAGGGCTCCCAATGGGCCTGTTTGTTGTTTCAAAACAGTCGTTGTTTTCCTGGTTGTTGTTCGTTTTCCTGATGGCTGGGGCGAGGTGCCACTAGAAACTTCGGATCCTGTTGCCAATCAGGCTTTGACGGGGCATCGCCGGTGTGTGGGTTATCGAGGGTTGCGGCTGGTTAACTCGCAACAAACAGGGAATCTGACAACCACTCAACAGAAAGCCAGAATGAGGGATTTTGGGGCGGCCACGAACAGGCGATCCAACGGCACAATGCATGTGCGGAGTGCATGCGAGGTGCTTTCGGTGTGTTGTGGTGCTCCGCTCAAGGGGTTGCTGCGCCTTTGATGAGCGTCAGGCGCTTCAAGGTGCTTGAAATTTGCGTTGCTTTGAACGGATCGTTCTCTTTCGGGCCTTAAACCTGTCTCGAAACTACATACGGGGGCCGAAACTACATACGGGGACACAAAAAAGCAATAAAAACGCTGTAATCTTTACCCGCTATGTAGTTTTGGTCCCGCTATGTAGTTTTGAGGGAGAACAGTAGCCACACTGGGGCAGCCAACCCTGGGGACAACGGTCTCCACACTGGAGCAAGTGGCTGTTGTGCCGACATTCCTAGGTGTTTATGATCAACGGTTTCCTAAGACCGAAGGTTGTGGTGCATGATCGATGG
>CAZTTD010000080.1:0-8866 GCA_964616925.1 uncultured Actinomyces sp. | reverse complement strand
CATCCAGAGCCAACTTGATCCGTGCCATGCCAACTCGGCACATTTGGAGCCAACATGGCGATATCTGACGCTTGGGAGTCAACGGCGCAGGGCTGCCAAGGCACCAACAAAGCCACTAACCCGCCCACCAACTAACCTGCCCACAGCCCCCTCTCATGAAGAGCCACATTAACGGCAAAAACCCCACCGACCTGCAAGAAAGTCAGTCGAAATGACGGCATTCAAGCGGGTTGATGGGGTTGGATCGCGTACCGGTCGGCCGGGCCAGTGTTACTGGTGTCCGACGGGTGCGGGGGGTGTTTCATGTTGCCTGACAGGCGACCGGGTCGGTTTTTTGGGTGACCTACCGACCCGGTCGGGTCTGTGTCTTCAGTGCACGTCAGTCAGGCGCGGCGCCTCAACACAACGGTGGCGGCGCCGGTCCCAAGGAGACCTAGCCCCAGCAGTCCAAGCATGCCGGCCGAGTCTGCACCGGTCTTCGCAAGTGTCTACTGGGAAGACGCGTGTGAAGTTTGGGCGGTGGTCGGCTTCTTCTCGGGGGCCACCGGGGTCCCACCGCCGGGGGTCCCACCACCGGGGGTCTCCCCACCGGGGTCTCGCCACCTGGGGTTTCCCCACCTGGGTCTTCACCACCCGGTCCGGGCGCCGCGCACCCCTCCTCATCCTCAGTCACCGTGAAGGGCACGAAACCTTTGATGTCAAACCAATTGTTATTCTCCCAGTAACCTGCATAAACAGTGATGTCGGCGGAGAATGTCCCTGCCCCGACAGACTGGATGGTGTAAGAGAACGTTCCATCGGCGGTGACTACCACCTCTAGGCCTGACTCAATCATCGCGAAGTCGTCAGCATCCAAGTCGAAGTCTTCAAAGAACTCAACGGCCACCTTGAAACTTGGATCCCAGTTGTTGATCTTCCCCGTGAGCGTGGACCTAACTTTCTCCCCGGAGCAAACCGTTGCCTGATCTGGGGCAAAAGCTGCTTCTGCTATCGAAGGATCGCTGACTACTCTCAGATACTCAGCCTCATAGGAATACGCGGCGCCTTCTCCCTTATAAGGAGAAACAATCGGCGCATAAGTACCGGGCTCAAGATCCACAAATGTGTGCCGGTAGGTGCCATCCGGCTGAATGGTCACTGTTACTGGGCTCCCGTAAGCAAGTGCGGCTGATTCACCTTGTGTCACCAGACGAACCGTCGCATGGCCGCCGTCTGCTTCGTGTCCAAAGATGGCCCCGGTGAGTACAGCGTCGGCCACGCCCGTGGTTTCATCAACGTGGACAGGGTTTGCTTCCCAGAAGCTGCTTTCGATTTTCATCTGACGCACGTCAAAGGAGAAGTCCCCGTTGAGTACGTCCTCACTCTCCGCTTCGAAGTGGTATCCGCCAGGTGCGAGGTCGCTACTGAACAGAACCATCGATTCAGCCCCTGCGTCCACCTGCGTATTGCCGGATGCAACCGGCTCACCCGTCCGCGTCTCCAAGTGCCAAGTGATGTCGATTGGCTCCATCGCGGTGTTGCTAACAGAAATGGATACCGGCATGGAAGCCGTTGTAACCCACGCGGTCGAGGGCGGTGGGATCACAATCAACTGACCCGACCCAGCACTTGCGCTAGCGGCCTCTCCCGCACCCTGCGCTGCATCCTCCGCGCCCGGAACCGCTTCCGGTGCAGCCTCGGGCGTCCCGTCAAGCGTCAGCCAGCCCCTCCCATTTCGGGGGCCGGTTCGTCAGCGGCATCCGATACCGCGTGTTCTGGTTCTTCAGGGGTAGGCGCCTCAGTGGCCTCTGCTACCGCCTGGTCTAGGTGTTCAACGGCGGGCACCTCAGACGCATACGCGCTGCCGATTCCCAACGTTCCTACTGCTACTGTTGCGGCCAGGGCTGTCACGGCCCGCGCCGTCCTATTCACTCTTCCTACACTCATTTCTCCTTCTCCAGTTATCCAACAGGAAAGGGAAGCAGGGCCCCCGTTATTGCAAGGCCAGTGGTGCTTCCCAATATTCACAGTAATGGCACTGTGGTTGGATTCAGGAAGAGAACAGGGTCATGCGGGCATGCCCTAACACAGACAATTTCGCTGAGTAGGCTGATTTGGGACGTCGTTCCTAGAAATAGTAAGAGGACTTAACTTCAGCGAAGATCTCCGGGTACTCGCTAGCCAGCGGGGAGCCTTCCGGCAGACGCACCTCAAGGTTCGGGCATCCCTCGAACACGCCCGTCCCAAGCGCCATCTCCCTGTACGACCGGGTCATTTGGCTGGACCGCGGGAAAATGGTGGCCGACGGGCCCCCAAAGAAGTTGTCGACCTGTACACAAAGTGGGTGAGCGCATTGGGGGAGGGGAAAACCCAGACCGCGCACGACATATTTGTAGAGGCCAAGGCAAGTTTCCCCGTAGCAGACCTCAATATCTCCTACATCCGGTAGCGGCTCGCGCGCCGCCGGGCTCAGTTGGTGATCATCGCCCCGTAGATAAGGCTTGGTGGGGAGGACGCTCCACTCCACAGAACCGTCACGGCCAAGTCACCCTTCTGGTAGGTCGACTGAACTGTGCTCTCCATAGTTGTGCTGGAGTTCTCCGTGAAGCCAGCCGCCAAAACTTGATTGATCAGCGCATCCACTTCGGCACGGTCGATGTCCTCATAAAACAGCGACCACATTTCCGGACTTGAAGAAGATCCAGACGGATTGCCGGGCGGAAGTGGGACCTCCGCAGGGAAGTCCGCCGGGACCTCACCACCTGCCGCCACGGTGAACTCCCCATCCTCAGTGCTCACCGTGTAGGAGTTTTCCCCATCCTGGTCGATTTTCAGGCCGGTCTGGTCCTCAATCACCTTGCTTGCAACGGTCTCCAGCGGATTCGAGCACGCCGCCATACCCACTACAAGCAGCCCCGCCGCCCCAAACCTGAGCGTTCTACTTGCGATTCCCATGGCTACCCCTTTATTTGTTAAAGCACTAGTCAACTGGTGTCCATCCTCACATGGCGCCCATTCTGAAGCCATAGGCAGACTGTCGGTGCGAAACGGGACTCTCTTTTGGGTGGGGGCGAGGGCGTTGCGAAGCGCGGGTTTTCCCATATAAAACCACGTTTTGCCGCGGGGAATAAGTGGGGAGTCCGTCGAAATCAGTCGCGGCGCGCTGGGTTTTGGAGGGTGGGGGTCAACCCGTAAGTGGGTGGGGCGGCCGTCATGGATCAGCACTCCACCACGTTTACCGCCAGTCCGCCAACCGATGTTTCCTTGTACTTTTCCAGCATGTCCATCCCCGTTTGGCGCATGGTCTCCACCACCACGTCCAGCGAAACCTGGTGGCGGCCATCCCCGTAAAGCGCCATTCGGGCTGCGGAGATTGCTTTCACCGCGCCAACTGCGTTCCGCTCAATACACGGGATCTGAACCAATCCACCGACCGGGTCACAGGTGAGGCCTAAGGAGTGCTCCATGGCTATCTCCGCGGCGTTCTCCACCTGCGCTGGACTTCCCCCTAATATTTGGGCTAGGCCGGCGGCAGCCATTGCAGATGCAGAGCCGATCTCCCCTTGGCATCCAACTTCTGCTCCGGCAATGGAAGCATTGCTCTTGATGATGGCGCCTATGGCCGTGGCGGTGAGCAGGTATTCTCTTATTTTCTGGTCGGCGTTGGGTAGCGTGTTAGCGACCTCGTCCAACCTCCACAGGGAGGCGGGGTCCAGGTTCTCCAGACCTCCGGCCTGCTTTGCTGCCATGGTGACCAGGTAGTAGCCCAACACCGCTGGAACTACACCGGCAGAACCGTTGGTTGGAGCGGTGACCACAAGGTGGCCGGAGGCGTTCTGCTCATTCACCGCCAGCGCATACAGTGTCACCCAGTCAAGGAGCACCAGCGGGTCGGGAGCCGACTTTTCCAGCGCTTGCCGCAACTTCGCAGCCCGCCTTGGCACGCCCAAGCCACCGGGGAGGGTCCCCTCCGTGGTGCACCCTTCCTCTACCGCGGCAAACATGGCGTTGCTGATCTGCTGCACGTACTCATCGACTAAAGGTCGAGGGCGGGCGGCTCTTTCGTTTTCCGCCACCACTTCGGCGATCGACAGCCCACTGGCCTCACAAACTTCCAGCAAGTCTGTCCCGTTGTTAAAGCGGTGGGGGAGCGTTGCAGGTAGGGATTCGGCTTTGTCCAGAGACTGCGGCGTCTGGTCTTCGACCTGCACTGAGACGAACCCACCCCCGGTGGAGTAGTAGGTGAGGCACAGTTCCACCCCTTCTGCCGCGTCGTAGGCGGTTATACGCATGGAGTTTGCGTGGAACGGCAGTGACACTTGAGGTTCAAATAACAGGTCCGTCGCAAGGTCGAAAGGGACGGCGTGACCCCCAAGAAGTTCCAGTTCGTGGGTGGCGGCAACTTCGGGCAGTAGGGTGTCGATCTGCTCCGTGGTTGCCGTTGCCGACTGGACCCCGCTAAGACCCAAGAGCACCGCCCGGTTGGTTCCATGTCCGATGCCGGTGGCCGCCAGCGACCCGAACAGCTCCACCTTTAGTTTCGCGGGCGTTAGACCGCGTTCCAGGAGGGTGGCAGCAAAGTGGCGTCCCGCCCTCATGGGACCAACCGTGTGGGAAGAGGACGGGCCGGGCCCCAGCCGGAACATCTCAAAGACACTCAAGGTGGAAGCGCCAACTCCGCTGTCTCTGGTGGCGCCTAGGTTTTCTTTGGGGGTGGCCTCAATGCTCATGCCCCATTATCTCCGTTTCTGCCGTCAAGTTCAGAGGCGGAGGGCCACGCCCGCATCATGGGTCGCGCGCCCACCTGGCGCGGCACGGCCTTTTGGGAATGAACTTGACACAGACAAGTGCGCGGAAAGAGTCGACAATGGGACCAGTGCCGAGGAGGGGAGAGCGGGTCTGTCATGCACAGTGAAAAGAGGAGACGCGCACGCAAAGCGACCGTCGCCAGCATCGGTGACGGGATCCTGCGTGCGGTGGCTGGCCGCTCCGGTTTCGTTAGGAGGGTCGGGCGCCCTCGTACACAAACCTGCCCGCCCTTCGACCTGGCGTACGTGCGCACCGGCCCGCGAACGGACACGCCGACGGTCGTCATCCCTGGCGGCCCCGGCCTCGCGTCCATACTTCCCTACCGTGAGTTGCGTAGGCAGGCGGCGGCGGACGCCCTCGACCTGATCATGATTGAGCACCGCGGGGTCGGGCTGTCCAGGTGGGATGCGGCGGGGAATGACCTGCCGCGCTCAGGAATGTGGATCCAGGACGTGGTGGACGACATCGCTGCGGTCCTTGACCGGGAGGGGGTGGAGCGGGCATTCATTGCGGGCTCGTCCTACGGCAGCTACCTGGCGTCCAGTTTCGGAGTGAAGTACCCGGAGCGGGTGGCGGGGATGCTCCTTGATTCTGCGCTACAGTCCACGGCAGACATCAGTATTGAGCGCGCCGCGCTTAGGTCCCTATTTTGGGATCCGGATACGCGGGTGGCGGCGGACGTGCGCACGCTGGTTGCGCGCGGGGACGACCAGCGGATGCTGGGTGACGTCCTGCGTGCGGGCTATGAGTTGAGTGGGATGACGACGGTGCGCCGGATTGTCTCGCGTCGCGTGGGGCGGGTCGGCCGGGCTGTGCACGGACCGAACCTTGCGTGGGATCTGCTGGCGTCGTATTCGGCGCGGGATGCCTCCATCGTGGGGATTCCCGGGTTTTATGAGTTTGGGAGGGTTGGCGCGATTGGCTTTCGGGAGCTCAACTACGCGCCGCCCCTGGACGGACGGCCGTTGGACGCGGGTCTCACGTACTCCCTCTTGGCGCCAGATTTTCCTCATTTCGAGGGCGAGCCCTTCGACCTTCCCTCCGCCACCCCTTCTTTTGACTGGCCGATGGTCATCTTGGTGGGGGACAGGGATTTGCGAACGCCGGGGGCGATTGCCCGGAGGACGGCTGAGTTGGCGCCGCGCTCCGTCCTCGTCCCGCTAACAAACGGACATAGCGCGCTGGACACGCACATGCTGGCGTTTGAGAAGGCCCTGAAGTTGCTGGTGAACGGTCAGGAGCACCGTTTGGTGGACTTAGCGCCCGCGTTGGACGCATTGCCGCGCAGGGGTGCCGGGGCTCCGTTGGCGAAACTGGTGGAGTACGCGGCGCACCTCTGAGGTTGAGGGCGACGCGCACTCCGTGGGCTTTGCGTATTCCGCGTGCTTTGTTTCTCCGCCAGCGAGCTGTGGTTGTTTTTTAGAGACGCTGGTTGTGCACGGCCTCCAGCGCGGCGGCGTCTTCCGGTGTCATTCCGTCGATGGGGCCGCCGTTCCAAACGATGTCGCCGCCCAGGGATTCGAGGATCGGCTGGTGCTTGCCGTGGCCCAGTTTCGCGCCATGGACTAGGGTGGCTGGCCCCCACATCATCGCGATGCTGTCGTGCCATCCGGAGCCGGTGTCGGTCCCGTCAAGGACGTGGCGCAGCGTCTTCGGGATGGTTTTCAGGTGCGGGGTGAAGGCGTTTGCCAGGACGGCGATCTTGATTTCGCGCTCCGTCCCGGGCTCTGCGATGGCGACCTCATCAGCGCTACCGACCAGTGCGTTTGCGAACTCCTCCGTGGTGAGCATGAGGGTGCCGTTGGTGGAGCGGGGATTGCACTCAATGGCCATCAGCCCGGTCTCGTGGTCAACGAAGTCGAAGGAGAGCTGGCCTGTGTAGTTGCAGTCCAGTGCGTCGACGATCTTCTGGGTGTACTCCAGTGTCTTCGTGGAGTCATCGGCCACGAACTCAATTCCGGTGGAGTGCGCCCACTGTTCCGGGGCGCGGTAGGTGACCATGGAGGTGACCTTGCCGTCCACGACCGTCGAGTACGTACACACCATCGGGCCATCCACAAACGGCTGCACAATCCATGGCTGCTCAGGTGTGGGGTGGCAGTCTTCCACCTTCATTTGGCCAGCCAGCGGGCCGGTGTTGGTGAGCAGGGCGACGCCGCCGCGGGAGAATGCTGCGCGCGCGAAGTACTGGGGGAAGCGGTCGATGGCTTCCTGGAGGCTCTTGTCGTCTGTGGCGACTACGGTTTCTGGGATGGGGACGCCCGCGTCCTCGCATAGTTTCTGAAAACTGACCTTGTCGTGAAGGACTGCAAGTTTGTTGAAGGGGCCGGTGTAGACCTCTACGCCCTCAACCAGGTCGCCGCGGCGCGCTGCCAGGTAGAACGCTTCCTCAAACGAGGGCAGGATCATATCGATCTGGTTGTCGGTGACGAACTTGTTAATATCGGCGATGAACTGGTCCGTGTCGGTTGTGGGAGAAGCGGTGACGGCGTGGCCGGCGGCGTACTTGGAGTGGTTGCCCATGGCGCCGTCGTAGGTGTCACTGGCGAAAACGGTGTGGCCGGCGCTGCCGAGCTTCCGGATGACATCCAGAGCGAAAGGGTTGCGAGAACTGGTGACTAATATGCGCATAGGGTTTCCTTTGGTGTGGGCTTGTGTGGGTTTCTTTTGGAATTCTCTCACGGTGGGGCTCTTTTGGCTGACTTAGGTGTTGGGACTGCGCGGGCGGGAGGCAATGTGACGGATGCGGGGGGCGTCGCGTCTTTGGCCGGCGCTGCTGCGGACGTGGGTGCAGGTGATACCGCGTCTTTGGCTCGCGTCGCTGGTGCCGCGGGTGCGGGGAGTTCCGCGTCTTTGGCCCGCGTTGCTGGTGTTGTCGACGCGGTGTTTGATGGTACGCGAGCCGGAAGTATGCGGGCTTGGAAGCAGGCGGTCGCGGGGTTCGTTATTGAAACCCGGCCGGACCTGGTCGACGCGGTGCAGGAAGTCTTGGAGGTGGAGGCGGACGCCGCTGAAAACGTCCTGTCGGGGCTGACCATCGGGGAAATTAGCGTGTGTTACGAGGCCCTGTTGGCGCGGCTCAGCACCTCCAAGCGTAAGGGCGCGGGGCAGTTCTTCACGCCGGATGACGTCGCGCAGTTCATGGCGGGACAGGCGGCGTTGTTTCCGGAGGGCTCGTGGTTGGACCCGGCGTGCGGGGTGGGAAATCTTGCGTGGCATCTGGCGGCCGTTCAGGGTGATCCGGCCCAGTTTGTGCGCGAGCGCCTGACCCTCTGCGACGCCGACGGTGTCGCATTGGCCAGCGCGGTTGCGTTGGTTGCGGGCAGGTTTGCCGCCGATGGGGACGAGGGCGCTGTGCGTGCCCTGGCCGATCGCTCCCGCAAGCGTGACTCTTTGGCGCCTGCGACATGGCCCTTACACGACTTCGTGATGATGAATCCGCCCTATGCGCGGGCGGAGCGTAAGCCGGGCTACCGGTCCGCTTCGGCTCGTGATTTGTTTGCGTATTTCATGGAGAGGGCGGCGGTCTCTTCCGGCGGCTTCGTTGCGGTGACGCCGGCCTCCTACCTGTCGGTCCCGAAGTACCAAGTGCTGCGGGACATCGTGGGCGCCGCGGGTTTTGGCCGAGTCTTCGTCTTCGACAATGTGCCAGACACCCTTTTTCGAGGCTTCAAGTTCGGCTCCACCAACTCCTCCAAAACCAACTTCGTTCGCGCAGCGATAACGGTCTGTCTGCCGGGTGCGTCCGCAGCTCCGTGCGACGCGCCCTCGCGCCCTCACACAGTCACGCCCACATGCCGGGATGCGGGCGCTCCCGGCGACGCGGCGTGGAGCATCACGCCTATTCTCCGTTGGCGGAAGCAGGACAGAGAGCGGATGTTTAAGGGAGCGCCTCAACTGCTGTCACCCAGTAGCGTCGGCCCGCATCACAGTGACACGCTGGTCGCCGGCCCGCTTTCTGCGAAGTCGCAACTCGGTACCCCACCCCCTGCCGGCCCGCTTTCTGCGAAGTCGCAACTCGGCACCCCACCCCTTGCTGACCCGCTTTCTGCGGGGTCGCAACTCGGCACCCCACCCC
>CAZTTD010000079.1:0-9131 GCA_964616925.1 uncultured Actinomyces sp. | reverse complement strand
GGGCAGCAATCCCCCGCCACCCGATGCCCAGACCCAAGTCGCGCGCTCAACCATGCGACAAGTCTATGAGGATACTTTCCGTGTGGAACACACGGGTTGCGCAGACCGCAATGATTGATACATCCCACGCGCAACAACAGGAGGCTCCCCGGACCCACTGCGATTTGCACAAACGCGAGACATATGGTAAAGACGAGCGTAGGGTTGAAGTGGAAACTGATATGACAACGTAGTCCTCTCTTTCCAGGCCGGGGTGGGTCCCCGTGATCAGACCCACGTTGGCTTACACGCTGCAGGGGTGAAGGCAACGGAGCGTTCCTCAACAGCAGCCCGAGTGTAAGGAGCCGATCATGAGAAAGCAGCTAGTGTTTGCGGCGGTGGTTGCCATGTCTTTGGCCGGCGGGGGCTTAGCCACTGCTTCCCCGGCCGTTGGAGACGATGCACCTATGTCGGAGCAGCCGTATGACAGCGAAGGCGTCCATGACCAAGAAGACGCGGAGGCAGCCGCACACCCCCTCTTGGAGGTGATCCGGTACGCGGGCGCGAATCGCTATGGTACGAACTTTCACGTCAACTTCGCACAAATGGAGACCAATGTTCCTATCTTCGTAGCGACTGGAAGCACATTTCCTGACGCCTTATCTATAGGTCCGGTTGTAGCCAAGACCGGCGGCGCGCTCTTCCTCACCAGCCCGAACCAGATGGACGTCGCGACCGTCGCCCTGATCGAGCAACGGACGCCCAGCAAAATCTACCTAATCGGCGGGACCGGTGCCGTGTCGGAAAATGTTCGAAATCAACTGGAGGACATAGCCCCCATCGAACGTATTTCCGGGGACAACCGCTATGCGACGAACCTGGCGATACTGAAGAAGTTTTACAGCGGACAGGTTAAGATCGTCTACCTTGCGACTGGCGTGGACTTCCCAGACGCACTAAGCGCGTCCGCAGCAGCAGGGCTTCAGTCTGCACCTGTCGTATTAGTTGATGGAAAATCGGCTTATACACTTCCCCCGGATGTCTTTTACTTCTTTGGTAATCACGGCGTGGGAACCATCAAAATCATCGGTGGGCAAGGCGCGGTGAACCACAGGATCTTTGAAAACCTCATCGACTCTTATGAGGTCCGCCGTTACGGCGGCGCGGACAGATACGCAACCAACATGGCAGTCAACGATCATTTGGGTGGGTCCCATCCCACCATCAAACAGGTCTGGATTGCTACGGGGAAGAACTTCCCCGATGCGTTATCCGCCGCAGGCTTGGCCGGGCACTGGCAGAAGCGACTGGTTCTTTCTAACGGTGCCTGTATACCCAAACCGGTTGTGAGTGAATGGATCAACAGGTCTGATTCTCAGATCACACGCGTGTACTTGGTTGGAGGCACAGGGGTGCTGTCCCCGGCGGTTCAAAACCTCACACAATGCGGGTGAAGAACCGGAGAGCCTTGTTATGTCCGCGCCAGAGTGGGATCCCTACAACAGGAATTGCCCGACCAGACAAATGTTGGATCGGATCGGGGATCGCTGGACGGTACTAGTGATCGGCGCACTGTCCGATGGTCCGCTCCGCTACAGCGAACTGAGTAGTCGCGTCGACGGCGTGTCGCAAAAGATGCTTACACAGACGCTGCGCGGTCTGGAGCGCGACGGCCTTGTGCTACGGACCATGACACCGCAGATCCCTCCGCGCGTCGACTACGAACTCACCGAAGCTGGGCAATCGTTGCAAGCCCCGCTCAGGGCACTGGAAGACTGGGCGAAAGAGCACATGGCTTCAGTGCTGGAAGCCCGCGACACATACGACAAAACGCTATGAGCATTGCCCCACTGATCAAGTATTTCGCGAGTGAACGCGGCCTAATGCTCCCGCGTGACACTGTGGACGATCGCCGCGTCCTCGCCGCGCTTCTGACAACGCGCGAACCGGGTGTAATCCCCGAAGAAGTGAACGTCATGCTTGACACGCTATTGTCAGAGGAAGCCGCGGCGCGCGGCGCTGTTGAGGCAGAAGCGCTTCCGACCCTAGCCGCGCAGGGTGTCGCATCCGGGCCAATCGCAGAACGGGTGAGGCTTTGGCGCGGCGACCTGACCGTATTGAGTGCGGACGCAATCGTGAATGCCACAAACGATCAGATGCTCGGGTGTTTCGTGCCCGGCCACAAGTGCATCGACAACGTGATCCATGCGGCTGCGGGCCCGGGTTTACGAGAGGAATGTGCCTCACACATACGCCAGCAAGGTCATCCCGAGCCGACCGGCACAGCCACCCTCACCTCTGGGTATCACTTGCCTTCGTCTTTCGTAATCCATACCGTCGGTCCGATCGTGGACAGTCATCGACCCAGCACCGATGATGAAGCCGCACAATGGATCAGGGACGCTGATCGCGTACTGATCACCGCGGGTGCTGGTATGTCGGCTGCCGCTGGGTTCGACTACGCCGACACGAAACGATTCGCTGAGCTATTCCCCGCACTCCATAAAGCGGGATTACATGCGCGCTATGAAATGATCGGCCTCGATCTACCACCCGAATATCTCTGGGGCTTCTGGGCCGTCCACACGGACGACATCCGCTTCAACCCGGGCCCCACGCCGCTGTACGAACAACTGCGTCGGAGCCGATTGTCCGCAACGCCCTCGCCCACTACGATCCCGCCACGGGGAAAGTCAGCCCCGACGCGATCCCTTCCTGCCCGAACTGCGGCGGACCCGTGTTCCTCAACGTGAATGCCGGAGATTGGTACATCAACGATCGCTTCCAGCCCGGACTCGACCGACTGAACGACTGGCTCACCCAGACCGTTGAACACGAGGACACACTGGCCATCATCGAAATCGGCGCCGGATTCAACACTCCCAGCGTGATCCGCCGGCCGGGCGAGGGCGTCACTAGGGCATATCCGAACGCCAGGCTAATCCGGATCAACTCTGAATATCCGCATCTCCCCGACGATCTCCAGGATCGCGCATGGCCGATCGTCACGGACGCAGGAACAGCAATAGGTCAGATCGCAGAAATTTTAGGAACCTCATCATGAACCTCCCCACCCTCACCGTCAGCGGATCGACCGGACACATCGGAGGCTTGGTTGCCAAGCAACTTGCCGACGCAGGGCTCACCCAGAGACTTTTTGTCCAGGACTTGGAGCGTGCCCCCGAGTTGCCGGTAGCAGTTGCCGTAAAGGGCACCTACGAGAACACCCTTGAGTCGCGCAACGCCCTAGCCGGCACCAGAACCCTCTTCATGGTCTCCGGTGCGGAGAGCACGGAGAGGCTGAACCAGCACCGCGCATTTGTCGATGCCGCTGCCGAAGCGGGGGTCGCGCACATCGTCTACCTCTCCTTTTTCAACGCCACCCCCGACGCGACCTTCACGCTGGCCCGCGACCACTGGGCTACGGAGCAGCACATCATCAACTCCGGCATCGCATACACGTTCCTGCGCGACAACTTCTACACCGATTTCTTCTCCCAAATGGTGGGCGCGGACGGTGTCTTACGCGGGCCCGCCTCCGACGGACAGGTCGCCCCAGTCACGCGGGCGGATGTAGCACGCGTTGCTGCCGCCGTGCTCCAGAACCCGGGCGAGAACATCGGGCAGACCTATAACCTCACAGGCCCCGAAGCGCTGACACTCGCTGAAATCGCAGAGGTCATCACCGAGGCCACAGGGCGTGCAGTCTCATTCCACAACGAAACGATCGAAGAGGCCTCCAAGTCACGCCTAGCGTGGGATGCCCCGCAGTGGCAGTATGACGCGTGGATTTCCACCTACACTGCGATCGCGGCCGGAGAGCTTGTACCGGTGAGCGACGCAGTCGAGCGCATCACCGGAAGGCCCGCTGAGTCCTTGCGGACGTTCCTAGTGAAGGAGCGGCGTTAAGTAAGGAGTCGATCGCCGGGTGCGCGCGGACCAGTGCCGCAACACTGACCGCACCCACGACGACGCACTCAGTTCAGGCTGGCTGCCACACGCCAGCGGCAGCAGTCTCACGCGCCTACGTCGCAAAATCTTTCGGTTCACGCCCCAAGGCATCTTGGACTCCCGTGCTCAGCGTGTCTTCTGTGGTGGGATCCTGCATGACTTGGTAATCTGCTTCGTCGCTTGGCACACCCTGCGCAATGGGCTGTGCGCGCAGTTGTTCCCGGGTGAGGTCGACAAAGTCAATGTCGCGGCCAAGCGCAGTGGCGATCTCTGCGACGGCTTCACGAAAGCGCATCAAGCAAGGCCCAGTGAGATCGTAGGACTTCCCCTCATGGCCCGGCTCCGTGAGAGCTGCGGTGACGACGTCAGCAATATCGCCTGCGGCGACGAGAGAGGTACCCTTCACGCTCCAAGTACATGAGGTGCTGGCTAACCGCCCCTTTCGTGACGCCAAGGAGCTGCGCGAGGACGCGCGGCGTTACGTCGGGATCAGCAACAATCAACCCAAGCACAGCGTGCTGTTGCCCGGTCAGCTCAAACTCGTCATAACGAGGGCGGTGCATCAGAGCGCTTCTACGGCGTGGACGGCAGTCCGTAGTGCACCTTTGGTTCAGCGACATTCTTGTTCGCTCGCCTAAGTGTGTACAGATCGGCGTAGCAAATCCCAGAGGCCATGATCTCAACGCGGACCTCGTCTTCACCAAGTGTCTCCAAGCGAACGTGATCAGGCTGCAGCGCCCCGCCCATGTCATGGACGCGCATCGCAATATAGGTGGATTCATGTGCCATTTAGGTCTGCGCTACGCGGAAGCAGTGGCCAGGACCGGTTCATTCAGTGCTGCTGCGCGTAGCATCCGCATGGGTATTTCACCGTTGATCGATCCCGGATTGGTGGCGCGGGCCTACACGGCGGTAAGTACCCTGCCGACCCCCTGCGACCTCGTTCTTTGAGAAGCCAACATAAGGGACCTGCAAGGAGGGCTGGTAGCCGCAGAGTTGGATGTGTATTCGGGAGCCGCTGCTCTTGCTTCAGACATCCGCGAGCTCACCCAGCATCTAGCGAAGACCAACACCTCTTCGCCGTCATAAGCGTCAGTCATATCCTCATGACCAAAGATCATCTACCGAGACCCTATGCGGCGGCATAAAGTATGCTCCAGCGCCGCGGACCCCATAAATGATGCCAATGTGGCAAGAATGTGCTGGATCCTGCAGGGGAATCGAAGGAGCGCGACTAGCTTCCTAGCTTGGACCAGTCGACGCACCCTCATATCTGGCGCCTAGAGTGGGCAAATGATGACCGACCGACTCAGACTGACACCCATCGATCCCGAAGATACGGCAATGATCGATGCACTCTTTGCCATTCAGTCTGACCGTGCCACCTGGGAGCACCTGTCCGCCACGGTAGAGACCGATATCTCCCAGACTGTCTACCTCGCAGAAGCACACGCCGCATCAGCGCGAGACTATGGGCTTGGTTGGTGGGCGGTGTCGCTGCGCGAATCGGTTGGATCGCTTCCCGCTGGGAAGATCATCGGCTTGGGGGAGCGCAGACGTACGGATTCGGTCCGTGCCAGCGTGGAATCTAGGCTACCGGCTGACCCCTGCCGCCTGGGGCCATGGATTCGCTACCGAGCTGGGTGCGGCTGCAATCGAGGCAGCTAACGGAACGCGCCCTGAGTTCCGGTAGTGGCCAGAGCGCTGTCGCACAATGCTGCGTCCTGGCGGGTGCTGGAACGTCTTGGCCTGACGCTGGCATGGGAGGGTCCGGTCACGCAGCCGAATCTTCCGACTTCCGCGATGGACCTGCGCATCTACGCCGACCGCCCACTCAGTGAGAAACTTGTTGAGCAGATCGCAGCGCTCGGCTAAGAAGGCTGTTCTCCAAGTGGGCACGGTAAACCGGCCGTTCATGAAGGAGGCTGTGGGTTGGGTTAGTGGTGTCGTGACGGGACGTGGTTGCGGTTTTGGAGGATCCGAGGCCACAAATGAGGAATTCAAGTTGATGCCACGCGGCAACGCGCTGCAAACGCTGCAGATGCAACGCGACGACGCACTGCAAACGCTGCGGATCCACCGCGAACGCATTGCGACGCACCATGTAAATGCATTGCCGCGCTCCATGTAAACGCATGGTCCCGTTAGATTGCTTGTTTGTTGCCGACCCGGGGCGCCTGGTGTTCCTGTGAGTGGTTCGTTTTCCTTGGGGTTGTCCGTTTTCCCCTTTGTTGCTTCAAAACAGTGGTTGTTTTCCTGGTTGTTGTCCGTTTTCCTGCCTGTGACCCCTTCACAAGCAGCCAAACTTACAACTGAGGGGAAAACTCGTAGTTTTCCTGTTTATCGCACCCAATTCGGGCCTTGTTTTCCTGGATGTTGTTTGTTTGGCTGTTTGTTGCAGCCGCGCAGCCCGTTGTTTTCCTGGCTGTTGGTTGTTTTCCTGTTTGTTGCACCGCCGGAGCCTCCAACGGCTCCGATCCGGTTTCCATCCAGACTTTGGAGGCCTCTGTCGTTTGGGGGTGCTTCACAAAAGGGGCTGTAGGACCACATAATTCACGACAATTCACGGCTGGCTAATGGCTCACCGTCAGCGGCACGCGACTACCTGGTGGAATGGCCTTGGAAGTCCTCTCGGGGTACACATATCAACGCCGAGGTGGCGCGGCACGGATCAAGTTGGCTCCAGAGGGGTCGAGATGGCACTCCGTGGATCAAGTTGGCTCTAGAGGGGCCGAGATGGCATAGCCATCTCGGGGGTTCGCGCGCCATCTTGACCATTTCGTTGGTCGGCATCCGTTTCTAGAGGGGTGATATCGCCAAGTTGGCTCTGGATGGGTCGAGATGGCACTCCGTGGATCAAGTTGGCTCTAGAGGGGCCGAGATGGCATAGCCATCTCGGGGGTTCGCGCGCCATCTTGACTACTTCTGTTGTTGGCCGTGTGCTGCATGCTTCGGGACAGGCACAGTTCGCAACAAACTAAGCAAGCGACGGACCAACTGGTTTCATCCACAGCTAATTTCGTGAAAAGCCAGTAAACCGGCTCTTCTGGATCCAAAGAGGCGTACAAGTGGGTGCACAAGTGAGTGAGATCGGTGCAGAGGTGGTCCAAGGGTTTCAACTTGGACCCAGCGGGTTTCAAACAACAAATCGCTGTTCTTGCCACGGCGTGCGCCGAATGAAAGATGACGTCGCGGAGTACCCCGGCACTTTTCGTGTTTAGGGGTTCAAGAGTCCGGCTCATCAAAATGAAACGCCCCCACCAATGGTGAGGGCGTTTCACTTTGTGGACCTCCGTGGAGAGTTTGAGAACCCCTGTCCACACCTGAAAACCCTATCTTTGCGCAGGTCGCGCGGGTTCTACAAGCAGGACCGACGCCCGCCTCACCCCTCCGTGGTGGACTCCAGGGGCCGGATGGTGCGTTCACTTGGGATGGCTCAAACCCTTCTTCGCGCCGAGCAGGTCGACGAGCTGGTGGCGAGGTACCGCGACGGCGCGACGCTCGTGGAGTTGGCCTCACTGTTCGGTATCCACCGTCGGACGGTGGCGGAGCATCTGACACGGCGGAAAGTCCCGATTCGCCGTGGACGATTCGACCCTTCCCGCATTCATGAAGCAGCCGACCTCTACGACAGCGGGTTGACGCTGGTAGAGGTCGGCTTGAAGGTCGGTGCGGGGCCGCAGGCAGTTCGCCGCGCGCTGGCCGAGCATGGCGCTCCGATTCGCGAGGGCGGTGGGCGACGCAGCCGGATGGCCACTGCCTCCTGACTCGCGATGCGCTCTGGACGAGGGCCTACGCGAGCACGAGCGGTTCGCGCTCTTCGGCACGCGCTTCGCGCCGCTGGTCGCGACGGGTCATCGCCCCGCGGATGCGCGCGCGGACGAGCAGTACGACGCTGATCGGCCCCATGAGGATGAACTTCAAGGCGTTCCAGCACCCCCACAGTACGACCAGGTGAAGCCAGCCGGGGCCGCCGTCGGCGATGAGGCTGGAGCAGATGGTTGCGACCAGGATGTACGGGGCGGCAACGAGCATGGCAGGGAGCCCCCACTTGAGACCGCGGCGCGTGCGGATGGCAGCGAGCAGCCGGTTGCTCGGCATGTAGCGGTGGAGGAAGTTGCGGGTACGGACGCTGAGCGTCCAGATGAAGCGGAACATGGCGGGCCTCTCAACACACGTGTTTCTCCGTCGAGGAGGCAGAACGTGTATGAGTGCCCGAGGGCCATCCCGGAGGACCCGCAATATGAGGAGAACCTGCCTCGTCTTCCACTCTACGCCTGGCTTGGCGCGCACGGAAGACGGACCTGGCTGGTCTCTGCGCACCTCTCAGGCAGGAGCCCGAGAGGAACACGACCATGCCGAGCTTGAGTGAGATCGCACGAGATGAGCGCACCGCGCGGATGGTGCTTTCGATGCTCGTTGAACCGGACGACGCAGTGACGGGGGGGCTGCTGCATGGTGACCGGACACCGGATCCGGCTACCCCTCGGGGGTGCCTGGAAGGATGGAGTCATGGTCAAGCCCTACCCGCAAGAGTTCCGCGAGGACGTGGTGCGCGTGGCGCGCGGTCGTGAGCCCGGTGTGAGTCTGGCGCAGGTCGCGAAGGACTTCGGCGTTCACGAGGTCACCTTGTCGAACTGGCTGAAGAAGGCCGCGATCGAGGACGGCACCCGGCCCGGACAGACCGCGGCGGAAGCAGCTGAGGTGCGCCAGCTACGCCGCCGTAACCGCCTCCTGGAGCAGGAGAACGAAGTCCTGCGCCGGGCAGCCGCATACCTCTCCCAGGCGAACCTGCCGGGAAAATGATGTTCCCGCTGGTCCGCGACCTTGCCGCCGACGGTGTTCCCGTCGCGGTGACCTGCCGGGTACTCAAGCTCAGCCGCAGCCAGTATTACCAGTGGCTCGCCGATCCGGTGACCGCCTCGGAGCTGGTGGAGGCCTACCGCGCCAACGCCCTGTTCGACGCTCACTGCGATGACCCGGAGTTCGGCCACCGGCTCCTCGCCGATGAAGCGCGCGAGGCCGGCCAGGCGATGGCGGACCGCACCGCGTGGCGCATCTGCCGCGACAACCTCTGGTGGTCGGTGATCGCGAAGAAGAAGGCGAAGAACGCGGGCCGCCCCGGGCCGGCGGTGCACGACGACCTCGTCGAACGCGACTTCACCGCTGATGGGCCCAACGAGCTGTGGTTGACCGACATC
>CAZTTD010000078.1:0-9302 GCA_964616925.1 uncultured Actinomyces sp. | reverse complement strand
ATACATACGGGGGCCGAAGATACATAGCGGGTAAACATTACGGCGTTTTTATTGGTTTTTTGCTACCCCGTATGTATCTTCGACCCCGCTATGTATCCTCGACGCACCTTAACCGGCGCTGGCGGTGCCAGTAGCGGTGAGGTGACGCAGGTTTTGGCGTTTCTGGCTCTGACAGACATAGAGCACGCGCCCGCACTGCCGCAAAAGAACAAGTTGCCAACACGAACAACAGGGACCCCTCCTGTGAGTGATGGGGAACCTGCAACGGGCGGGTTGGGTCCTAGGGCCACACACACAGATTCGCGCTCCACACCTAGACAGAGCAGGAGCGCACGCCCGAATGCAATAACCACCGGCCGGAAAAAACCTTGCAACATGGCCGACTTAAAGCTGACAAAACACATAGCGCGTAGTCGAAGGATATCCCCGGGCACAACCCTCGACCAGGCGGCACAACCCTTGATCAGGTGCCACATCGCTCGATCAGACTCTCGGACGCCACGGTTTACTGTTGGCGGCGAACGATGTGCGTGAGTCAAAGCAGCCTGAGTCAAAGCAGCCTGACGCAACCCATCTTGAGGCATCCCAGCCCGACGCATCCCAGCCTCAGAACCGGACCGTCGTCGGTCGCCCCACTTAAACTACATTCGCCCCTTCGGCCGCTTGGCGTTGCGGGTTTCGATCAGGTCCGCAACGGATTCCAGCGTTGAAGTGTCGGAAACAAACTGGGACGTGTCGGCGATGACGCGCTGCGTGCTGGTCGATGTACCAGTGCCATCCTCTTCCGACCACTGACCACCATCTTCGTCACCACCAGTATGTTCAGCAGCTGCGGCGATTGGCTCCCCTCCAAAAGGCAGGCCAGGACTTTCCTCCGTCGAAGCTTTCATCCGCGCAGCCTTCTGCGACTTTGAGATGCGCAGCACCTTCGAGTGCCCCCGCGAACGCTGCGAGCTACCGAACTGATCCACCATGTCGCCCAAGGACGGGTCCCCGTCCTCGTTCTGAACTAACGGTCGGTGATCCTCTGACAAAACAGACTGCTCACTCCGTGCGCGCGATGGCCGTCGCCGGTCCGCTGGCAAAAAAGACGGGGGAGCCACGGCATCGGGTTGCGCCGCTGCTCCATCCCGAGCCACGTGGCGGCTGAGCTTCGCATCCACGTTCTCCAGTTCCGCCTCAAGATTATTGCGCGCAGAATCCTCCCACCGCGATGCCAGGGGTGTCGCAAAAATCCGCGGGCGCCCCAGCAGATGCAAAAGGACATTGCGCCGCGCCCTCAAAAAAGACACCTCCGACATGTGAGGCACTTCCTCACGCAGAGTCGTCAGGTAGTCGCGGTATTGCTGAGGGGGAGATGCAAGAACCGACAAGTCCGCGTCCACCAGCAGCTTTGCGCCTAAGTCCCCATCGTCTGGGTCGTGTGATGCCAGCTGGTCAGCCAGCGAACCGACCCGGGACACCACGTCCTCATCTATTCCCAAGTCCTTAAGATCATCCAAGCCGACCATTGCGGGGAACGTGGTTGGGCCGCGCATGTCCGCAGCCTCTTCCCACCCGGGTTCCTCAAGTGCACCCCGCAGCGCGGCCGCCAATTTCAGGTTCTCCGGCTCCGGGGTTGCGCCCTCCAGCTCATCCAGCTTTTCAAATACCTGACCTAAATAGCGGCAGTTGTGTAGCGCACGGCCCTTTAGGTTCCACGCGGAAATAACCCGGTTAACGAATGCGCGGCGCGTCTGTGCAGGGGCGGATGACCCCGCGCTAACCAGCGCATCATCTAGGGCCCCGTAGAGCCATTGGGGCGTTGTTCCCCGCATACCTGACTATCCCTTTTCGTCATCGTGTCGCAAAAACTATGGGCCGTCCAACGCGGCCCTAACGCATCATCGTAGTCCTGCACCGCGCGCGTTACCACATTTCCTAACCACCAGATCGCTACGCCGTGCGTGGTGTACAACTACGCGCGCGGCAGTCTTTTTTGGGCGAGGGCGACGGTGTGGGCGAGGGCAACGGAAGCGGTGCGAACAAGGCGCCCACGGGCAAAGCCGCGGCAGTAGAGAGGCCGCGTCCAACCAGCGGCACCCGCGACAACCGCCGGGGAGACCATATGACGGTTCGTTAACGTTGAGTGTGCGACCATTGTTACGTCGACTCAAGGAGGTCCGATGTCCGACGCTTTGGTCCCAGAAGGGGTGGAGTTTCGTCACGTGTCGCAATCACTGGCAACGGTTCGCGTGATCGTTGCAGCGATAGTGTTTGGCCTGCCCGCAATCGTGTTTGTCGTGCTTGGCTTCATTTTCACGCCATTCGCTTACTATGCTGCTGGACTCTGTGTCGCGATCTTTGTCTGGCTGTTGTGGCTAATCCCCAGGCAGGTGCGTGCCACCCAGTATGCGACGACCGATACTGACTTCTTGGTGCGGCGCGGGATCATGTTCAGACGGATGGACATAATTCCGTACGGCCGCATTCAGTATGTGGACGTGAGTGAGGGGCCGATTGCTCGATCACTCGGCATAGCTGAGGTACGGATTCGCACGGCCTCCGTATCCGCGGACATGTCGCTTGATGGACTACCCGTGGCCGAAGCGGCGGCACTTCGTGACCTTCTGGTCGCTAACGGCGCTTCGGGACTTTCAGGTCTCTGACGATGAAAACTGAAGCAGACTCAAGCGCTCCTGAACGTCATGGGAAGGTGAGATCGGGAGCCGTGGAAGAGGGCGTTCCCGAGGACGCGTGGAAGAGGCTTCACCCAATAACGCCGGTGCTCAATGGCTGGCAAGCAATCGCAATATTCCTCGCTTTCGTCATATTCCAAAACGCGGAGGCACTGCTCAGAGTTAGGGACCTGCTCGCAGGTGGTGCAGCCGGGAAAGTCCTGCTGATCGCGTTGGGCGCCGTGGTGGGGTCCGTAGTACTGGTCATGCTCTACGCATATTTCTCGTGGCGCGCCATGACTTACGCGGTAACCGACCAGGCCGTGTGGCTGCGTCAGGGGATCTTTTTCCGCAGGCAGCGCCACATCCGTCTTGAACGCATCCAAGCGGTGGACGTGATCCACCCCCTCCTGGGTCGAATCTTCGGGTTGGGGAAGATATCCGTAGACGCTGCTGGAGGATCCGGGTCCTCCATGTCGATCGGGTATTTGAAGGATGCAGAGCTCGACGATTTGCGTGCACAGATCCTTGCGCTGGCAGCAGGGTTGAACCTGCAGACAGATGAGGATGCGGTCGGGGGCGAAGGTGCGCCAGTCAAGGGTGAAGCTGCGGTCGGGGGCGAAGGTGCTGTCGAGGGCGGGGATCCATCAGTCAGGGGTGGAGAATACGCTCCACCACCTCCTCCTGCGAGAGATACGGCGCATAAGCAGGCAGTAAGCCCGCGTGTGCATAGCCGTGCTCCCGAAGCTCCCGAAGACCTCGTCTACGAGGTGCCAGTGCCGCGCCTAGCCATGTCTCTTCTGCGCAGTCCATGGTTCATCGGCACCATTCTTCTTTTCGTCGTGCTGTTGGTATCAGGAATACTCATAGCGGTCGCGACCGAAGATACTTCCGTGCTGTTTTTCCTCCCGGGGTGGCTGCCGTTCATACTTGTCGGTGCGTCGGTGATGTGGACGCAGTTTTCCAGGGAGTTTAATTTCGAAGCCGCAGTGTCCCCAGATGGGATCCGGATTAGGCGCGGTCTGTTGGAGCACCGTTCAGAGACGATCCCTCCGCGTCGTGTTCATGCTGTCTCAATCAGCCAGCCACTCCTCTGGCGCGGAAAAGGTTGGTACAGGGTAGAGATCAGCCAGGCCGTCAACCGCACGGATAGCGAAGGAAGCACCAAGGTGTCCCAGGCACTCCTGCCCGTAGGGACGCGTGAGGAGGCCATGAAAGCCCTGTGGCTCGTCCTCCCAGATTTGGGGGTCGAGGACGTGCCCGCCTTTTTCGATGCAGCACTGCGCGGGACTAAGTTCTCCCCATACTTCATCGGCATAGCTCCGCGCGCTCGAGTGTTCGATCCCTGGGTGGCACGCCGCAGAGGGATCGCGCTTACCGACACGTGCGTCGTTGTACGTGATGGCTTCCTGAAGCGCGAAGCGTCCTTTGCGGCTTACGAACGCCTCCAATCTGTGAACGCATCCACTGGACCCCTGGAGTCGTTAGCGGGAGCAGCAACTGTCAGCGCGGGGCTGGTGCCGGGGCCTGTCAGGATTTACATGGAACACCTTTCTTTTGAGGACGCCCGCAACGTCACCCAGACCATCGTGGTGAGATGCAGTGAGAAACGTGCCATAGAGCCGCCCGAGCGCTGGTTCGCCAGGGTCCTTGGAGAGACGGAACCTGAAGCGGTTTCGCCCGTGAAGTCGGTCCCCTCACCGGACACAGCGTTCGCCCCCGAACCAGCGTCGCGCGTCGAACCGGAACCCGAACCAGCGGCTGAACAGGAACCGGAACCAGCGGCTGAACAGGAATTCGAACTAGCGGCTGAGCCGGAACCCGAACCAGCCTCCACACCCGAACAGGAGCCAGAGGAATGAGCAAGCCAAGCCTGGATGTAGGCGTGATCGGAATGGGTCACGTGGGGCCGGCCATTGCATCGGCAATGCGAGCATCCGGGGCGACTATCGTCGGGGTTTCAGCCCGGTCAGAAGAAGCGCAGGACCGCGCCGAAGCAATGCTCCCTGGCGTGGAGATCATGGACCCTGTGGACGTTGCCCGCAAAGCACAGGTGCTGTTCCTTGCCGTCCCGGATGCCCAGATTGAAAAGCTCACCAACGAACTGGTGGATGCGGGCGCTATCCGGCCGGGCACCGTCCTCGCCCACCTTTGCGGCGCCCTCGGAACGAAACCGCTGGAGCGCGCAGCCAGGAAGGGCGCGATCACAGTGGCGCTGCACCCGGTGATGACCTTTTCGGGCACGTCGCTGGATGTTCTGCGGCTGCTGGGGTGCCCGACGGCGTATACGTGCTCGCCCGTTGCGGAACCCGTCGCGCTTGCCTTGATACAGCAGTTGGGTGGGGACCCGTTCGCCCTCGCCGAAGAAGACCGAAGCCTGTACCACGCTGGTCTGGCGCACACCGCGAACCACCTGGTCACGCTGATCGCGCAGGGTATGCAGATCCTTGGGGCGGCGGGTATCGACGAGCCTGAGGGCGTGGCTGGCCCGCTCACAAAAGTCGCGGTGGCAAGAGCGCTGGAAGAGGGAATGTCGGGGCTGACGGGGCCGGTCGCGCGCGGAGACATGGCGACGGTTGACAAGCACCTGGAAGCTCTGGATTCGGGAGCGGACCTGGCGGCCGTTGCGCGTACTTACCGAGCGATGGTCCAGGCGACCAAAGCCGCCCTTCACGGGGACGAGGGCGGACCGCAGGTCGTCCATTCCCGGCGGGACCTGCAGATAGCACTTGCGGCCGACCCGCGGCCCACGGGGCTAGTGATGACGATGGGCGCGCTTCACGAAGGGCACCTAGAGCTGGTCCGCTCCATCAAGACGCCTTTCAACAAGGTGGTGGTCACCATCTTCGTGAATCCTGAGCAGTTCGGCCCGGGAGAAGACTACGACAAGTACCCGCGCACACTCCAGGCCGATGTGGAGGCATTGGAGCAGGTCGGGGCTGATATTGTCTATGCCCCCAGCGTTGAGGAGGTCTACCCGAACCCGCCCGTCGTTCACATTGAGCCGGGGCCAGCCGGTCGCGTCCTCGAAGGTTATCTACGCCCCGGCCACTTTCAGGGCGTCTTGCAAGTTGTTGGCAAGGTTATGAACCTGGTGCGCCCGGACACGGCCGTATTCGGGCAGAAGGACGCCCAGCAGTTTGTGAATATCTCACAGATGGTGTCTGACCTGGACATGCCGGTGCGTCTTGTGGAAGCCCCTATTGTTCGAGGCGAGGGCGGGTTGGCACTCTCCAGCCGCAACGCATATCTGTCGAGGACGGAACGTCACTTTGCCAAGGCACTGTACCGTTCATTGAGAATAGGAGCCCAGGCCGCGCGGGATAGGAAAACGCCCGAGGAAATCGTGGATGTAGTCACCCAAAAACTCCTTGGCAGCCCAGCCGTAAAGCTCCAGTACGTCGCCCTAGCCGACACCAAAACCTTCGATGTCTTTGCCCTATGGACCCCCGACGGGGACAGATTGGGTGTTGAAGACTACACTCCCGTTTCCACACGTCGGACCGCATACTTGTTAGTAGCAGCGAAGGTTGGGCCGGCCCGGCTCATAGACAACGTGATCGTGGAGGTCTCATGATGCCGCAGTCGACTCCTCCGGGTGGAGACGCGACGCACCCAGACGGTGAGCCCCTGGTTTACCGCGAAATGGTTATCGGAAAGATTCACCGTGCGACCGTCACGGGGGCCGACATCGACTACATCGGGTCAATATCGGTCGATACAGATCTGCTGGAGGCTGCGGACATATACGTCGGGCAGAAGGTCGACGTTGTCGACGTGACGAACGGTGCCCGCCTTACTACCTACACTATTCCGGCCCCGGCAGGCTCCGGCACGGTCCAGCTAAACGGCGCGGCAGCGCACCTGGTTCACCCGGGTGACTTGGTCATAATCATTGCGTATGCGGCAATGCCGGAAGGGGTGGCTCGGGTGCGCAAGCCCTCCGTCGTACATGTTGATGCAGGCAACAAGGTGGTTGACTTAGGGGTGGACCTAGGCGCATAAGCGCATGTGAGATCTGTTGATTCCCCGTCCCGGGAGCCACTATTTTCCGCACGTGCACTAGCATGTACGCGTGACTAAACAGCTTTCTTCCACGCACGGTTCTTCCAACGGGGGCACTGCGGATGTCCCAGAGCAGATCAAAATCAGGACGGAAAAACGTGACCGACTGATTGAGGCGGGGCGCAACCCGTATCCCGTGGAGTTGCCCATAACGTCCTCGATCGAAGAGGTGCGCGCGAAGTATGAAAGCCTTGAGGTCGGGGAAGAAACGCAGGACTTCGTAGGTCTGGCGGGGCGGGTCATCCTGTCTCGCGTTGCTGGGAAACTATGTTTCGCGACCCTCCAAGATGGGGAGGGACGGAAGCTCCAGGTGATGCTGTCCGCGCGCGAAGTTGGCACGGAGTCGCTTTCCGACTACAAAGCCGACGTCGACTTGGGTGACATTCTCTTTGTCTACGGCCGCGTGATTTCCTCCCGCAGAGGGGAGTTGTCCGTCTTGGCAACTCCCGATCCAGAGGCAGGAATTCCCGCCTGGGCGCTGGCGTCGAAGGCGCTGCGTCCGCTACCCAAGGTTTTCCAGACCGAGGACGGGGAAGCCGTTGAGTTGGCAGAAGACACCCGTGTGCGAAGGCGCTACCTGGATCTGATCATGCGCCCCGCAGCGCGCGACATGGTGCGCAAGCGCGCGGCCATCGTCCACTCAATTCGCAATTTCCTGCATGAGCGTGGATACATTGAGATTGAAACCCCCATGCTGCAAACTCAGCCGGGTGGGGCCGCCGCGCGTCCTTTCCAAACGCATATGAATGCCTACGACATTGAAATGTACCTGCGGATCGCCCCTGAGTTGTACTTGAAGCGTGCGCTGATCGGCGGCATTGAGCGCGTATTTGAGTTGAACCGGAACTTCCGTAATGAAGGTGCGGACTCCTCACACAACCCTGAGTTCACAATGCTGGAAGCGTATGAGGCGTACGGAACCTACGACTCCTATGCGGTGATGATAAAAGAGATGATTCAGCGTGCTGCGTTGGACTCCGTTGGCACTCTGCAGGTTCCAATGGCGGACGGGTCAACCTACGACTTGTCGGGCGAATGGGCAGAGATTTCCCTCTACGACGCCCTATCTGAAGCCGTCGGTGAAGAGATCACGGTGGAGACGCCGCGTGCTCGTCTGCTTGAGTTGGCGGATAAGTACGACCTAGGGATCGCTGACCACTACGTGGATGGAAAGATCGCGGAGGTGCTCTTCGAACACCTTGTGGGCGACCACCTCTATGAGCCGACCTTTGTGCGCGACTTCCCTGCGGACACGTCTCCGCTGGTCAAGAGCCACAGGAGTAAGCCGGGACTCACTGAAAAGTGGGACTTGTACGTGCGCGGGTTTGAGTTGGCAACCGCATACTCAGAGCTGACGGACCCGGTGATTCAGAGGCAGCGCTTCAATGAGCAGGCACTTGCAGCGGCCAAGGGTGACCCGGAGGCCATGAGTGTGGATGAGGACTTCTTGGAAGCCATGGACCACGGAATGCCGCCGGCAGCAGGTTTGGGCATGGGGTTGGACCGGCTCATTATGGCTCTGACGGGTGAGGGCATCCGGGAAACGATCCTGTTCCCGCTGGTAAAGACGCTCTAATGAGAGTTGGAAAGCCTGGTTCTGTGAAGCAGGAGTTTGATATCTGACTCCGCTGTTTCTAGCGAGGGCACGGGGCGGCATCCCAGGCGCTTCCAGTGGAGGATCTTCGCGGGCTCTTGGCGTGCCAGCAGTGCGCCCCTGTAGAGGAGCACATGAACAGGTTTACGTGCTTCCGCAACGTCGCGCAGGAACCGGAACCACGCGTTCTTGAACACGGACCTGTCCACGACAATTGCGTCGGCCAGTAGGCCTTCTTCGATCAGGCGTGGCACCAGCTCAGCGGCAAATATCCCCTCTGCGATGAACACACGGTGTTCACCCAAGGTCGCCTCACGGAATCCCGTTCGCCGGTTGGAGGGGATGTCGTAGATCGGGATGCTGGCCTGCCCCTCCATACACAGCTGCGCTATTGCGGAGAACGCTTCTTCGGCATTCCAGGAGCGCGGGTCATCCCAGTCGACCACGTTGTCGTTCAACATGGGCATCCCGTCCTCGTCATCATCCCTGTAGAAGTCATCCAGCGACAACGACGGCAACCCGACGCGGGATGAGAGAGACGTTTTGCCCGATCCCGACGGCCCTGCCAAGACGATGACCTGAGACTTCGGGCGGCGAAACCCGCTGGGAAGTTTGAAGAGGCCATCCTGGCTGGGTGTCATTGTTGGTCTCCTACTTTCGCGAGGTATCACGGCAAGATAACGAGGACGCATGTCCGGCGCCCGGGTTTCTCAACCGAGGACGTGAACAAGGTCCTGCGACACATGCTATGGCGCGGGCTGGGTCTCCCTCAAAATAGCAAATCCTTTGGGACACGTTTGCACAATTGCGCGGCTGGGGTGGTTGATGTGGCTGGCGTGCCCAAGCGTGCCTGAGCCGGCCCTTCATGAAGGAGGCTGTGGGTTGGGTTAGTGGTGTCGTGACAGGACGTGGTTGCGGTTTATGGAGGATCCGAGGCCACAAATGAGGAATTCAAGTTGATGCCACGCGGCAACGCACTGCAAACG
>CAZTTD010000077.1:0-9379 GCA_964616925.1 uncultured Actinomyces sp. | reverse complement strand
TCGGGTCAACTGAACACAGCTTGTATTGATCGGACGCACTGTGGGTGTACGCACAACGCGTGTTGAACCAACCCAACCCACAGCCCGTTTCATGAAGCACAAACAAACTCCAAAAAAAACCCAAAAACCAACACAAGAGGTCCAAGTCAGGTGAGGTCATAAGCCGCACAATCTTGGACGGCACAGACTAGGAGAGGCAGCAGGCCGGGCCGGGGTTGGAAACCAACCCCGCCTACTCGTCTATCTCAACTCCGACCGGGCCGCTCTTTGCCCTGGGTGCAAATGCAGCCACCTGCACCCCCGCGGACACTAGAATCGCGGAAACCATGATTACTGCCACGGGGATCACCTCTAGGCCCACGCCGTACTTTGCCAGCAGCAACACTCCTATGGTCAACACGGCCTTACCCAGGTAGTCCAGGGCAACCCAAAGCACAGACGGGTCATCAGCGGCGGCCATAGAAGACGTAGTGAACCACGACAGAGCGAACAACAGACCCGCTGCAACCAGTGCAACCAACGCCGACACCCACGGCTTCCCCGGCATGAACAATCCCAGCGCCACCGCAACCAATACCTCTACACCGAAGCCGTACACCAAATACGACCTCAAACGTCGCAGCGCCCTGCGCACCATCAGTGAGTTCAAGTCAGCTCATCTTCTTTCTGCGTGGCGTATTGCTGCCAGGGGTCCTCTTCGCCCTCGCGATAGTGACGAAGGGGCAGCCACGACCCGCTGATCTGGGGACGTGAGATCACTTCCTGTCCAGCATCTGTCACGTAACCGCCTCCGGGGACGCCTGTGCCCTTCGGGCGTCCTTGCCCCTTAACCCCACGTCCGGGGAACTGGAATGCCGTTGCCAAAATGATCAGGAGCAGTGCGGGGGCTGCCCAAGCGAGTATGACTCCCGGTGGCCGCGCAATGAACATAACCGCAACAACACAGACCCATGCGGTCCACGCGTAAAGGATCAGAACGACCCCGCGATGGGAATGGCCGGCCAAAAGAAGACGGTCATGCAGGTGGGTCCGGTCGGCTGTCATGGGACTCTTACCGCGCATTATCCTGCGCGCCGGTGTAATCACAAGGTCCGCTATGGGGATAACTAAAACCGCAAGCGGAAGAATGATTGGGATCCAAGAAGTGATTGCGGACTGCTCCTGCAACAGCGCCGGGTTCACCTGACCCGTAACGATGAGGGTCGCAGAACCAAGCATCAAGCCCAGCACCATAGATCCGGAATCCCCCATAAAGATGGATGCCGGATGGAAGTTGAACCACAGGAAACCCATGCAGGCCCCCGCAAGCGTAACGGTCACAACGGCAGCGGCCGTCGCATACGATGTCGCGCCCATCAGCCGCGTCAGCATGTATGAGTAGGCAAAGAAAGACAACGACCCAATCGCGATCACGCCTGAGGCCAAACCATCAAGGCCATCAATGAAGTTCACCGCGTTGATAACTGCCACCAAAAACAGGGTGGATGCCAGCACTGAAAGCCGTGCGGAACTAACGGTTACGCCAAAAAGCGGGATGTTTATCATCTGTACGCCGCCAAACGCCATGGCACCGGCTATCAGGAACTGCCCTGATAGCTTTGCAAACCAGTCCAGCTCCCAAATATCGTCCACAATCCCCAAAATCGCTATCGCCAATGCCCCGCCGGCAACCGACCAGAGTGCGGGGGAGGATTCGTAGATAGGTCTTAGGAACGGAATCGCGTACCCAACGACCAGGCTGACCATTATCCCACCGGTCATAGCAAGCCCACCCAGGCGCGGAATGGGGTGGGCATGCACGTCCCGCTCCCTAAGCGGGGTGAGGATGTTGAAGGTAAGCGCCGCTCTTCGAACTATCGGGGTCAGAATCAGCGTGACTGCCATTGCGCACAGGAGGAGCAGCATGTATACACGCATTACATCTCCTTACCCCTGTCGTGCACTGGCGCGATTCCGATGGACCGGCACGCGTAGACCACTGACTCTAATGCCACCAGCTTCCCCGCGGAAACCGCCCGGCATCAGCCGCGACGTCACCGAAGGGACGCCAGTACCTCCTGGACCCTCAATACGGGTATGTCCCCTATCCTAATGACCCGCGGCTCTTCTCCAGTGCAGTCAACGATTGTCGAGGGCGCCTGTCCGTCCGCCGGCCCCCCATCCACGTAGACCGCCACTTCGCTACCAAAGTATTCCTTCGCCTCAGCAACCGAACGTGCCGGTGGCATGCCCGTTCGATTCGCGGAAGTAACGGCAAGGGGCCCGGTCACGTTCAGAACCGCCAGTGCCTCATCGCAAAGGGGTACGCGCAACGCGACTGATCCACCTACGGCGCTCATGTCCCAACCGGGTTGGATCGCGGACTTCACCACAAGCGTCATGGCGCCCGGCCAAAAGGTGTCGGCCAGGGCTCGCACCATCTTCTCTTGAGAATCGGAGCTAAACTCCGCCAAGGACAGCAACTCTTCAGGATTTGCCCCCAAAATGGGTGGCGGCATGGTCTGGTCTCGTCCCTTAGCACCCAGCAGCCGGGTCACCGCAAAAGTTGAGAACGGGTCGGATCCGATCCCGTAAATCGTGTCGGTGGGGACAACTATAAGTTCACCTGAAGATGTCGCATCGATGAGCTCCTGCTTTTGCGCGAGCGATAGTTCCACGCTGAAGCCACGGTTCAAATCCCGGTAGACCGCCATCTCCCACCCTCTCTACAGTTCTGTCGTTTCCGATTCAGGTCGCTTTGCCTTATGCGCCACAAGGAAACGATCGCGACCAGCCAGGTCCCTCGCCGTCCTCGCACTGTGGAACCCCGCGGAAAGCGCGTGTTCAACAAGCGGCCGTCCCTGGGATTCCCCATGTTCCATGACGAGGGCGCCCCCATCGCGAAGCAACCCAAACGCCCGGGTGACGATGCCGCGCGGGGTGATCAACCCGTCCTCGCCACCCCCGTAAAGAGCCACTGGCGGGTCCATCTGCGCTTCCCTCTGCGTGGGAGCGTCCGCAAGCCCAACGTACGGCGGGTTTGACAGGACGAGGTCGAAGCTGCCTTCTGCGTCATTCGGGACGGTCATCGCGTCGCCCTCAAGCACGTGAACCTGGCTGCCGTTGTGAAGGGTGCCGACCTCACTCACGTTCGCCCTCAGGTACCGCATGGCTTCGGCGTCGACTTCCACCATTACGACGTCTGTGTCGGGCCGCTCCGTTGCCACGGCCAACCCGATCGCACCCGATCCGGAGCAAAGATCCGCCACTTTGGCCGGCCCGGGCTCAAGATTCTCCAGCCCCAGGTCAACCAATGTTTCAGTTTCCGGACGGACCACAAAAACGCCCGGGCCACACTTCAGGGTGAGGTAGCGGAACGCCATTTCCCCCGTGATGTGCTGGAAGGGGACGTGACTGCGGCGTTGGGCAATGGCGCTACGGTACTTTTCCGCAGCCCGGATGCCCACCCGCGGCGGTGCAAGCGCCAAGGAGTCCACGCCCATGCACCATTCCAGCAGCCACTTGGCCTCTATGGGCGCCAAACCCGCGTTGGACAGCTGTTCGGTTCCCCAGTCAAGAAGGGTTTGGGCTTGTACCGACACCCTCGTCCCCATGGACTGGCGTCTTGCGACGGTGATCATAGGTAAGAAACCGCTGTCGTCGCTAATGCCCGTTATTCCCACGTGATTACCCGGCCGACTGACCGGCTGCTTCCAGACGAGCAACCTCATCCGCCTGAATCGCAGACTGGATTACGTCTTCTAGGTTCCCCTCAAGGACGTTGTCAAGGTTGTATGCCTTGAAGCCCGTACGGTGATCCGCGATCCTATTTTCGGGGAAGTTGTATGTCCTAATCCTCTCTGAACGGTCCACGGTACGCACTTGGCTGAGCCGCTTTTCAGAGGCTTCCGCTTCGCGCTGCGCCCTCTGCTCAGCAATCAGCCGTGCGCGCAAGACCCGCATGGCGGCTTCTTTGTTCTGCAACTGCGACTTCTCATTTTGCATGGACACAACCACACCGGTCGGAACGTGCGTGATCCGCACTGCTGAGTCCGTCGTGTTCACCGACTGACCACCCGGACCCGACGAACGGTAGACGTCTATGCGCAGGTCGTTCTGGTCAATCTCAATGGTGTCGTCAACTTCAACTTCAGGCATGACCATCACGCCAACCGCGGAGGTGTGGATACGCCCCTGCGATTCGGTCACGGGGATGCGCTGAACGCGGTGCACGCCACCCTCATATTTGAGGTGGGTCCAAACCCCTTCCTCAGGCGTGGGGTTGCCCTTTGCGCGAAATGCCAGGGTGATTTCCTTGTATCCGCCAAGACCGGTGTGCGTGGTCGACAGCTCGGTTGTCGTCCAGCCCTTATTGTCCGCATAGCGGGAGTACATGCGCGCAAGATCCGCGGCGAACAGGGCGGATTCGTCCCCGCCTTCTCCGGCCTTGATTTCCAAGATGACGTCGCATGCGTCGTCTGGGTCGCGTGGCGCCAGAACTGAAACAAGATTGTGAGACACCTCTTCGCGCTCCGCCACTAGGGCGTCCAGTTCTTCCGCGAAGTCCGGGTCTTCGTCCGCCAGTTCTGTTGCGGCAACGATATCTTCGTCGAGGGCGGACAGCTCATTCACCAACTTCACGATCCGCCCCAGCTCCGCATAACGTCGCGCTACCTTGCGCGCACGGTTCTGGTCAGAGTGCAGGTTCGGGTCAGACAGTTGACGCTCAAGGTCTTGGTATTCCTCAAGGATCGGCGCTACTGCGTCGAGGCTTGCGTTCGCGGCCACGGCCACCTCCAAGTTTGGGTTCGAGGACGAAAGTATCAGTGCATCCGCCCTGCAAGAAACTGGTTACAGGTATGAGTGAGCGCCGACGAAGCATTTCGTCGGCGCCCCAACAAGTTCGCTACTTAGCGGCCTTCTTACCGTAACGGGCCTCAAAGCGGGCAACACGCCCACCGGAGTCCAGAATCTTCTGCTTGCCCGTGTAGAACGGGTGGCATTCTGAACACACGTCGACGCGCATGACACCATCGGTGACCGTAGAGCGAGTCACGAACTCATTCCCACAGGTGCAAGTCACCGTGGTCTCTACGTACTTGGGATGAATACCCTGCTTCATTTTGTCTCCTCATATCACTTTGCTCCGGGTCCACGCAGGTTGTGCGCGGTGAACCGCAGCCGGCAAGTAAGTGTCGCACTTAAAGGTGCGTTTGGTCTACCTAGTCAGATGTGGTTTTAACGACCTGCATCAAGAACTCAGCGTTTGACTGCGTGTCCTTCAGGCGTCCAAGGACGCTTTCAAGCGCAGATTGCTGGTCGGCACTGCCAAGAGCGCGCCTCAGCTTCCACATCACAGCCAACTCTTCAGGCTTCAAAAGCAGCTCTTCACGCCTGGTACCCGACGCATTGATATCAATGGCGGGGAAGATGCGGCGGTCTGCAAGAGCGCGCGACAGACGCAACTCCATGTTGCCCGTTCCCTTGAACTCCTCAAAGATGACTTCGTCCATCTTTGAGCCGGTTTCAACCAGTGCAGAAGCAATGATCGTGAGAGATCCACCTTCACGCAGGTTGCGTGCCGCACCAAAGAACTTCTTCGGTGGGTACAGCGCTGCTGCATCGACGCCACCGGAAAGGATACGCCCCGACGCGGGTGCAGCCAGGTTGTAGGCACGCGACAAACGCGTGATGGAGTCCAGGAGAACAACGACATCCTGCCCCAGCTCCACAAGGCGCTTCGCGCGTTCAATCGCTAACTCAGCAACCGTCGTGTGATCTGATGCCGGCCTGTCGAACGTGGACGCGATCACCTCACCCTTAACGATGGAGCGCATATCCGTCACTTCTTCAGGGCGCTCATCAACCAGCACAACCATGAGGTGCACATTGGGGTTGTTGATCTCAATGGCCTTGGCCATCTGCTGGATAATCATTGTCTTTCCAGCCTTTGGCGGAGAAACAATCAGGCCACGTTGACCCTTTCCAACAGGGGCAACAAGGTCGATCATCCGTGATGTCAGAGCCTTCGGCGTGCTTTCCATGCGCAGCTGCTCACGAGGATATTCAGGCGTTAGCTTCGCGAAATCACGACGCGCCGCCGCCTGCTCAACCGTCATACCGTTCACAGAATCAACACGGACCAGCGCGTTGTACTTCTGCTGGCGGTTGCCGCCACCCTCACGGGCTGGACGCACCGCACCAACCACGGCATCACCGCGGCGCAAACCCCACCGGCGCACGTTGCCAAGTGTCACGTACACGTCGTTATCACCGGGCAGGTAGCCGGAGGTGCGCACAAACGCATGGTTGGACTGAATGTCCACGATCCCCGCAATGGGGATCAACTGGGACTCATCAACCGGCTCACTTTCGGCCTGACCCTGATTGCGCCCGCGCCCCGAAGAACCCTGCCCGGAGTCGCGCCCCTGACCCTGGTTCTGCCCACGCCCACGGCGCCTAGAGTTACGGTCCCGACGCCCGCGGCTTCGGTTATTCTCCCCACCCTCAGGCAACGCTATTTCTTCCAACTGCACCGGAGCGCGATCTTCAGATCCACCCTGTGCGGACTCCGACCGACGTTCACGGTCACCACCGGAACGGCGCCCGCGATCTCCGCCTTCACGCCTGCTGCGCTCTTGCGCCAAATCCCGCGCGACTGCAGAGCGGACATCCAGCTCTGCGGAACCCTCCGCACCATCGATACGTTCTGCGGACTGTCGGCCCTGTTGCGATCCGCCCTCGCCCCCATCATCACCTTGACGACGGGACTGGCGAAGGTCCTGGCCCCCACGGGGCTGATCTGTTGTTTCGGAGCCCGCGGACGAAGCCTCCTTCGGCTCCGCCTTCTTCTGCTCCTGCTGCGTGTTCTTCTTCGGTTCAGCCTTGGCCGAACCGGCTGGCGCGCCACCGCTCAGCATCTGGGCCAGCTCCGCTTTACGCATACGGGACGTGCCCTTCAGCCCACGCTGAGCAGCCAGCGCCTGCAGTTCGGCGAGCTTCATTTTTCCAAGCGCCTCTGCGCTGCTGCCTGAATTATTTTCCATGTCTGGGGACGAATCCTAACTTTGGGTACCGTCGCACGATGTTTTGCTTTAGCACCGGGGATATATACCGTCGCGAGGCTGCACTAAAAAGTTCACTGAATAAACGGTGTGGCAGAAAACCTTCGTTGCCACCGGCGCCTCGAATGCAACTTTAGCAGGAAGACCCCGCTGCGCCAACGTGTGCGGTGACCTATTCAACACTCCGAGATGTCACACTTCGTGGTCGCGACGTATCGAGGGGCTCCGCATCAAACGTCCAACGTGAGCCCATCAGCATCTACGTCCGCCACAAGTACGCGCCATCCCGCCCTCGAAACTGAACGCTGCTGCATGGCATCAGGCTTCCATAAACACACAACCGCGGGGCCGGGGCCGGACAGGAATGCGGCAATGTTGCGTTCGGCCAGCCAGTCGACCATGGCAACGGACGCTGGCGTGAACGCGCGTCTGTGCAGTTGAACGATGTCGTCGGTGCTTGCCGCGACCATGCGCTCACGCCAGATTTCCAGGGCGCCCTCGTTCTGCTGCGCGTCGTCCGCAACGCTTGGAATGCGCGTCGTTAGAAGCGGCACGAGGGCGGCTGCGCGCGCGGTGTTTGCGACGCTTCGGCGGAAAGAGACTGCTCGCGGCAGGATTGACGCGGCCTCATCCTCCGGCATCGCGAACCCGGGAATGAGAGCGACGGGGGTGACTTGGGGTGCCACGTTGAACCGGAGGAACTCCAGTTGCGGATAGGTGGCCGGCTCTTCCTCTGTTGGGGTGTCCAGCGAGGCGCCCGGAATGCCAAGCACCAAGCCGCCGTTAGTTGCAGCGTGGACCCGGATCGGAGAAGCGCCCAGTTGAACCGCTAGGTTCGAGAGCATGATTTCGTCTATCTGAGGTGGCTTACCCAGGAGCGTCCATGCACCATATAGTCCCACCAGGATCTGGGCTTCCCGGTCGCCAAGTCCAACGTCGGCGGGTATGCCGCGGCGGTACGTAAGGGAGACTCCAACCTGCGGGGCGCCGACGTGGTCCAACAGGAGACGAAGTGCCTGGATACTCAAGTGTTGTTCCACCTGGTAAGACTCAAGCCAGTATTCGGGCTGTGTGCCGGTGTCGGCATCCACTACCCGCACGCGGGAGGCCCCCGCTATTGCACGGATCGTTGCGGCATCGAAACAGCCAAGAGCCATACCAAGGCTGCCGAATGCGGGACCAATGTTCACGGTCGTCGCAGGCACACTCACCTTCACCCGGTCAGCTCGCAGGCGCATTGTTTCTCACCTGCTTCCTTGGTTGTTTGGGTTGTTTGGGTTCAGCGCGTTCTTTGAGCGCCGTGCGTTGTCTGGGTTTCGTGTGTCGTCTGGGTTTCGTGTGTCGTTTGGGTTTCGCGCGTTGTCCGGGTTTTTCGCGAGCGTGTCCTGCACTGTCTTGGACAACTTGGCGCGATCATCAGTTCTGCGGCGCCAGTCGATAACACCCGTTACGAAGGAGAGGAAGACCAGCGCACCCACGACCACGCTGGCCACAGCGATGGCGTGTCCGGGGTTCACAGATGAGGCTGGCCCACTGGCTGCCACGAAGTAGACCGTGGTCACGACCGCCAGGCCAATCGCGGTTCCCAGCCTCTGGAATGTCTGAAGCAGCGCGGCTGCGATGCCTGCCAGTCCACGGGGCACGTCTTCTAGGGTGAGCGCCTGGTTCGGGGAGATGATGATTCCGGATCCAACACCCGCAACCATCATGAATCCGATCACCGCGAATGGCTCATACGGAAACGGCACCCACGTGGCGGCTCCGGCCATCCCTAGGACTCCGAGGACAACGATTAGTGAGCCCAAGACCGGTATCACCCGCCCATACCTATTGAGCAGACGCCCGGAGATCCCCGAAGTAAATCCGGAGACGAGGGCGAAAGGCACCGCCGCCAAACCCGCGCTAAAGGCGGTCCAACCCAAGCCCTGCTGAAGATACAGAGTAAAGATTATGAAAATAGATGTGAATCCGGAGAAGTAGAAGAACGCCGTCAGGACCCCAAGGACGAAGGACGGGTTGTGCACAAGGGCTGGGTCCAGCAGCACTTCCCTACCCTTCGCGTGGAACCACTTCTCCCAAACCACCACGATGCCCGCAACAACAGCGGCGACCGCCAGAAGCCAGTACACATGGGCGCTGGTGGAACCGGATGTTCCGCCCTCGCCCGAAGAGCTAAGAAAAGGGAACATGATCAGCACAACCGTGATCCCCACCAAGGTCACGCCGACTGGGTCAAACTGAGCGAAGACGCTTCGGAGGCTCTGGCGCTCGTGGTCGACGGATGGAAGGTACTTGGCCGCAAGCGGGAGGACGACCAGACCGATCGGCAGATTGAT
>CAZTTD010000076.1:0-9702 GCA_964616925.1 uncultured Actinomyces sp. | reverse complement strand
TTGGTCCAAGCGTGCGCTGGTTCTGGCGTGAATTGGCCCAAGCGTGCGCTGGTTCTGGCGGAATCCACAGGTTCAACCTTTCGCAGCGGCGCGGGCGGCGCAAATCTTCCACTATGAGTGTTCACGACCTTAGGAGGAAAAATGACAATCTATAACGTCGACGCAGGAGAAGTTGCGGCGGGTGCTGCATCAGCTCTGCAAACAGCGGACGCAATCCGATCCGCAGTTTCTGTGATGATGGCTCAACTCACTGGACTGGAGGCCAGCTGGGGTGGGGCAGCGTCCATGTCTTTTCAGTCCGTGATCGCGCAGTGGCAGGCAACGCAAGTGCAGGTGGAAGCGTCTTTGGAGTCAGTGAGCGCCGCGCTGAACCAGGCGTCGGTGACCTACGCCGATGCAGAGTCCGCAGCCACTGCCCTCTTCGCTGGCGCGTAGCGACCGCGCAAAAGCATCAACCCAAGGACACGCAAAGCGGACAAAAAGAATCAAAGCATGCTAGGCGCACCCAAGCGCACAAAGCATGTGCCGCGGTGGCAATAACAAACCCGGGGTGCAGTCAATACTGCACCCCGGGTTGGTGTCGTGGGGAGAAGGGGCTCCCCAGCGTGCTTGTTTCCTAGTACATGCCACCCATGTCATCGGCGGGAGCTGCGGTGCCGACGGGCTCCGGCTTGTCCGCCACAACGGCCTCAGTCGTCAGGAACATTGAGGCAATGGACGCTGCGTTCTGCAGAGCAGAGCGCGTGACCTTCACCGGGTCCGCAATGCCTTCCTCCAAGAGATCGCCGTACTTACCGGTAGCGGCATTCAGCCCCTCACCTGCCGGCAGGTTGCGAACGCGGTCTACAACCACTCCGCCCTCGAAACCAGCGTTTGCCGCGATCTGACGTAGCGGCTCAGCAACGGCAGCGCGAACGATCGTCACGCCGGTCTCTTCGTCACCTGTCAGTTCAACCTCAGGCAGAACCTTCTCCGCTGCCTGCAGAAGAGCAACGCCACCACCAGCGACAATGCCTTCCTCAGATGCGGCGCGCGCGTTGCGGACGGCGTCTTCGATGCGGTGCTTGCGCTCCTTCAGCTCAACCTCCGTTGCAGCGCCGGACTTGATGATCGCTACACCACCGGAAAGCTTGGCCACCCGTTCAGACAGCTTTTCCTTGTCGTAATCGGAGTCGGAGTTCTCAATCTCCGCGCGAATCTGCTTCACGCGTGCTTCCAGCGCGTCCTTGTCTCCGTTGCCGTCAACGATGGTTGTTTCATCCTTCGTGACGACGACCTTGCGTGCGGAACCAAGAGAATCAAGGTCAGCAGTTTCAAGGGACAGACCAACGGTCTCAGAGATGACGGTGCCACCGGTCAGGATCGCGATGTCCTGCAGGATAGCCTTGCGACGGTCGCCAAATCCAGGGGCCTTCACTGCCACGGACTTGAAGATCCCGCGGATCTTGTTTACAACCAAGGTCGCCAGCGCTTCGCCCTCAACGTCCTCCGCAATGATCAGCAGCGGCTTGTTGGTCTGCATGACCTTCTCAAGCAGCGGCAGCAGGTCCTTGATGGAAGAGATCTTACCCTCAACCAGCAGGATGTATGCATCCTCTAGGACGGCTTCCTGACGCTCCGCGTCGGTCACGAAGTATGCGGACAGGAAGCCCTTGTCGAAGCGCATACCCTCCGTGGTCTCAAGGGTCGTGTCGAAAGAGTTCGTCTCTTCAACAGTCACTACACCCTCTGGACCAACGACCTCAAACGCTTCTGCGATCAGCTTCCCGATCTCCGCATCGTTTGCAGATATGGATGCGGTAGCAGCAATCTGGTCGGTCGTCTCAATCGGAGTTGCAACAGCGTGCAGCTCATCAACGATCTTGTCCACTGCCAGCTCAATGCCCTTCTTCAGGGCCAACGGGTTTGCGCCCGCCGCTACGTTACGCAGACCTTCACGAACCAGTGCCTGCGCCAAGACAGTAGCCGTCGTGGTACCGTCACCCGCGACATCGTCAGTGCGCTTCGCAACTTCCTTGACCAGCTCAGCACCGATGCGCTCAAACGGGTCCTCAAGCTCAATTTCCTTCGCAACCGAAACGCCATCCTTCGTGATGGTCGGTGCGCCCCACTTCTTGTCGAGCACTACGTTGCGTCCACGCGGACCCAAGGTCACCTTCACGGTGTCAGCCAGCTGGTTCAGCCCGCGCTCCATGCCACGACGTGCTTCTTCGTCGTACGAAATAATCTTCGCCATTACTTTCCTTGTCCTTTCAGATTCGGATGTGGCCTTGATGCCCGCGACGGACGAGCCCTCCAAACGGGGGTCCATCCCCGCCCGGCTAAGCCCTCACCAAGACCTAAGATTGTCACTCCACAAGGGAGAGTGCCAAATACAAGTTTGGCACTCTCCCCCTTAGAGTGCAAGATGGCGCCCCCAACAATGTTGGAAGCGCCACCCTAATCAAGGACAACTACTGCGCCAAGAACACCACAAGTTCACCCGATGGTGCGACGCCTGCGTCTTCAACGACAGAGGAAATACCCGCGGCAGAAGCAACGGCTTGGGCTGTGGACAGCAATGAAGGATCCGAATAGAACACCGTATTGGTATCCGCCAACCAACCCTCCGCATTACCCGCGGAAGCGTTCACAAAACCCGCATTGACAAGAGTGTTGGCAAAGTTCCCCGCATGGCCCTCAATGTCAGTGCCGTTCAGCACCTGGATGCCGATGTCATAGTGAACCGCACCCTGCTCCTGAGACGCAGGCTTATCGGGTTCCGCGGACGGATCATCAGGAGCAGCGGTCGGAACGTCACTGTCCGGAATGACAACCTCAGTCCCTTCCTCCACGACCTCCGTGCCGCCCGACTGGACCACCTGCTCCGACTGTGTCACCACCTCAATCAGCTCTTCCTCCGGAACGTTCCGCTGAATAAGCGTGGCAACACCCCATGCAAGCAGGGGCACAACAACCAGCACGATCAAGAACGGGATCACCGGAGCCCACGGATTGCGCGGCTTTCGGTGCACGCCAACGGGGCTGCCCTCTGGCAACTGGTCAAAGTCATCTGTTGGATATGTTTCGCTCACGCGGCAAGCCTACCGCTCAGATCGGCCATATCGGCCAAATGGCACAGTAACATTGCGATTCGTAGTGGATTTCGCTCATTCTCGCGCCCCCAAGACGCGAAAAACCCCGAAGGAGGGCCCCGTGAGCCAATTCGAACCGCTGGAGGCAGTTGATCCCGGCTGGGCCGCCGCTCTTCGCCCGGTAGAGCCGCAGATCAACCGCATTTGGCAGACGCTTCATCAAGAAGCACAGGCCGGCGCCACGATTCTGCCCCCTCCCCGCGATGTCTTCAGAGCGTTCCGCTATCCGTTCGAGGGCGTTAAAGTGCTCATCGTCGGCCAAGACCCCTACCCAACCGTCGGTAACTCCATGGGTTTGGCCTTCTCCGTTCGTCCAGAAGTCCGGTTGCCGGCATCGCTGCGAAACATCTACGCGGAACTGCGCGATGATTTGGGCTGCAATCCGCCCTCGAACGGAGACTTGAGCGGCTGGGCAGAGCAGGGTGTCTTCCTCCTGAACAGGGTCTTGACCGTGAGGGAAGGGGAGTCGGGGTGCCACGCGGGACTCGGCTGGGAAGAGGTGACGGACCAAGCGATCCGCGCATTACGGGACCGCGGAGGTCCCCTGGTCGCGATCCTCTGGGGGCGGCAAGCTCAGCGAATGGCACCTCTCCTGGGCGGGGTGCCGATAATCCAGTCGGCCCACCCCTCCCCGCTGTCCGCGCGCCGCGGATTCTTCGGGTCGAGGCCGTTTTCCACCGCCAACGCGCTTCTACTGGACGAGGGCGCAACCCCTGTGCATTGGTGCGAGGGCGCCTGATCCCGCGTACTTGGGCGAGGGCGTTACGCGTCTAGAAGTCCGCCCTCGTCCCCATCATCCGGGAAGCTCTCATCATCCGGGGCGTCCCCCTCATCCGTGAAATCCCCATCATCCGAGAAGTCGTCGCCGCGGTATTCCGTCATGTCGTCGTAGCCCGCCAGGACTTCATCTTCCGGGCCGCTCAACAAAACCGCCTCATCGCGCTTGGCGGGCATGACATTGGCTAGGTAGTCGGCAATCGCTTCCTCAAGTGAGACGTTGCGTTGGCGCTTCTGCCCCAGGTACCAGCGGTGCTCCAAGACTTCATGGAAAACCTGGGCCGGCTCCAACTTCGCGGACAGCTCCGGGGGAATCGCGTCTATGACGCGGTCGTAGACGTCGATGGTCCACGCGCGCGCAACATGCTCAAGACTCTGACGCGAGAGCCCATTGATTGCACGGTACGTCTCAATATCCTCCAGCATCCGCCGGGCCTGCAGCTCCTCAACATCCATCCCAGTCAGACGCATGATCTGGCGGTGATAATGGCCCGCGTCAACAACCTTGGGCTGGATAATCAGGTGGTCACCTTCGGGCGTGGAGGTAATGGAGAGCTCCCCGACGCTGAAGCCCAGCGCTGCCAAGCGGTCAATGCGCTCCTGAACCCGCCAGTGCTCACTGGCATCAACAGATTGCTCACCCGTCAGCTCATCCCACAGGGCCTCATATCGCTCCACAATGCGGTTGCCGATTTCAATCGGGTCCTCATCCTCCGGCAGGAACCCACCGGCCTGGAGATCCATGAGCTCACCGATGATGTTGGTGCGCGCAAGGTCGAGGTCGTAGTTCCGCTGACCGTCCGTAAGTTTCGGCAGTAGGTCCCCGGTTTCAGCGTCGACCAGGTAGGCGGAATACGATCCGGCGTCACGGCGGAAGAGCGTGTTGGAAAGGGAAACATCCCCCCAGTAAAAGCCGAGCAGGTGCAGTCGCACCAGGAGAACGGCGAGGGCGTCCAGCAGCCTTCCGACAGTCTCCGCCGTTATCTTGCGGCTGAAGAGGGCACGGTACGGGAGGGAAAACTGAAGATGTTCCGTGACCAGCGCCGCGTTGAGCTCCTCACCTTTCGCGTCGGTGCGGCCCTTTACGACGGCAGTTGGCTGCACAGAAGGGGCTTCCATGCGTGAAAGGTCACGCAACAGCTCATACTCATGGCGCGCAACAGTCGGACCGATTTCCTTCACAGCGATGACACGCCCGGATAGGTTCACAAAACGGACTACGTGCCGGGAAATGCCGCGTGGGAGTGCTGCCAAGATCTCCTCCGGCCACTCCTCCAAAGGGATATCCCAAGGCAAATCAAGCAACGCGGGGTCCACGTTCGCAGCGGTTATCTGCATCGCCTTGTGCACAGACCCTCCTATGCCGCTTGACGGCCCTACCCGTTGGGAAAACTTCTACGAACTGAGGTTACAGGCCTAAAAGACGATTGGGTGGCACCCCGCGGTGCCACCCAATCAATCAGTCTCTATCCGGTCCGGTCAGGAGGGGAGACGGAGCCCGGAAGCTTCAGCAAAGATGTGCTGCTGGCCTTCCTTGATCTCAACACGCATGGTGGAGCCCCCCACAGGCGCAGAGTTCGGAGGTACGCGCACAACAACCTGCTGAGCACCTACGTCGATCACACCGGTGTCATCACCGGTTCCTGCCAGGTGTCCGTAGACGAACGCGTCGGAGCCCAGTTCCTCAACCAGGTCCACGATGATCGGGATACCTGTCGGAGAGTCATTCGGGATAACCTGCAGACCCTCAGGACGGAAGCCAATGACGATCTTTCCGCCGTCTTCCGGCTTCACAGCCGCCAAGGTCTCTGGCTTCAACGGAACAACTGCGCTGGCCAACTTTGCGTTGGTTCCTTCAATGGTGAACGTGGCCAAGTTCATTGCGGGGGATCCAATGAATCCTGCGACGAACTTATTTGCCGGCTCATCGTACATTTCGCGTGGCGTTCCAACCTGCTGCAGCAGCCCGTCCTTCATGACAGCAATCCGGTCACCCATGGTGAGGGCTTCGGTCTGGTCGTGAGTAACGTAGACGGTGGTTACACCCAGTGAGCGCTGCAGTGACGCGATCTGCGTACGGGTCTGAACACGAAGCTTCGCGTCCAGGTTCGACAACGGCTCATCCATCAGGAACACCTGAGGCTTACGAACAATCGCACGCCCCATCGCGACACGCTGACGCTGACCACCGGAGAGTGCCTTCGGCTTGCGCTCCAAGTATGGTTCAAGGTCAAGAATCTTCGCGGCTTCATCAACACGCTTGCGGATTTCGTCCTTCGGTTCACCGGCGATCTTCAGTGCAAAGCCCATGTTGTCGCGCACGGTCATGTGCGGGTACAGAGCGTAGTTCTGGAAAACCATCGCGATGTCGCGGTTCTTTGGCTGCACATCGGTAACATCGCGGTCACCAATGAAAATCCGTCCAGCGTTTACGTCTTCCAAGCCAGCGAGCATGCGCAGCGAAGTTGACTTTCCACAACCGGAAGGGCCGACAAGAACTAGAAACTCACCATCTGCAATTTCCAAGTTGAGCTTGTCAACTGCTGGGTGGTCCGAACCGGGGTAAACCCGCGTTGCGTTATCAAAAGTTACACTTGCCATAATATTTCCTCCACCGGCAGGTACGTGCCGGACGATCCTTTGTAGAGTTTTGCAATGCCCGAAGGCATTCAGACCCGCAACTTTGCGCACGTGGTCCGTGTCGAACTCTAGCACGTGCAGACGCTCCTTTGCCCGTAGAATTGGCCGAATGAACGCAAAAGTGACCAATCCCGGATGGGTTGGAGGGTACACGCTCCTTCGCGTTCTTGGGACGGGCGGGACGGGCACCGTCTGGGAAGCGGAGGATGAGGGCGGAACGCGCGTCGCGCTGAAGCTTCTTCATCCGTCCGTGGCGGCTACTGATGAGGCGCGCGCCCGCTTGCTACGGGAAGCAAGACTTGTGAACCAGGTTCGTTCAAACCGGGTTTCTCGCGTCCTCGACGTGGAAGCAGACGACTACTCTCCCTTCGTTGTTACGGAGTTGGTCCGCGGAAAAACGCTGGAAGATGAGATCTCTCGCGCGGTTCTCACCCCCGAAGACGGCGCCATTTTGGCCAGTGAATTGGCCGAAATCCTCTCCGATGTACATGAGGCAGGCATTGCGCACCGGGACCTGAAGCCCTCGAACGTTATCCTGGCGCCCGACGGGCCAACGCTGATCGATTTCGGCATAGCTCATGGCGAGGGCGACCCGCACCTTACCCAGACCGGCGCCATAACGGGCACGCCCGGATACGTCTCACCGGAGCTTCTTGCCAGCCCGGACGACCCCGCCCTCGCCACGCTCCAAGAGGGTGACTGGTACGCGTGGGCTGCGCTGCTTCTCAAGTCGCTCACGGGGCGGCCGCCTTTCGGTTCTGGAATGACGGATCTCACACTCCAGCGGGTCATGGAGGGCGATCCGGACGTGGAGGACTTGAACCAGGACATGCGGCTGGCATTCCGATGGGCGCTTCACCCAGATCCTGAAAAGAGGATGGAGCCGTACCTGCTAGTTGAGGTGCTGAACGGGAGTTTGCACTTGATTCCGGATTCCGAGGGCGATCAGCCCGCGCCACCCCCGGCTACCGGTGCGGAGACAGCGGTTCTGGAGGCCACTCCAACCCAGGTTCAGCCTCAGTGGGAGGCTCCGGGCACGTACGGACTGCCAAACCAACCCATACCCGCGGCGCCGCACCTGGCCGACACCGGTCTTTCGAACCAGACGACACCCGGAACTGGCCCGTCATATCCCCAGGTTGGAGCACCGGGTTCGGTCCCGGTCTACGCGCAGGGCGCCAGCCCGAACCCAGTCCACACCTATTCTCAGGGCGACAATCCGAGCGCAGTCCCCACCTATTCGCAGGGTGCCAACCCAGGAGCTATGCCCGGATACCAGGGCTTCGGGTATGCGCCGACATACGCTACGCCACCTTTCCCGCTATCTGGGCTGGGCGGGGCCTTTCTCTCCATTGTCTTCATGGCGCTTTTGGCTTGGCTGCCTGTGTTTTGGCATGGATGGGGAGTCTTTGTATTGGTCGTGCTCCTTATGTTTGGGCAGGTCGTTGGGGCACTGGTCCACAACTCTTGGACGCGCCAAGTCCGGGCCGCAAGCGGAAACCAGCAGAGTGCCTTCTTCACTGCGGTCACCACGCCGTGGAGCATTACCCTTGCCGTCCTTGGGACGCTGCCGGGCCTTCTGGTCGCAGCAGTACCGTTCTACGGGATTCTTTTGGTCGGGGGGATCGTGGTTGACGGGACGCTGGACATGTCCGGGCCGGTGGACTGGTTGTTTGGGCAAGACACGACGTGGACCTCCCCGGTCATGCTGATATGGATTGCGGGTCTCATGGGCCTGTCGTTCTTCTGGTTGATGCCGACGTCAAGGCAGACCAGGCTGGGTTACTCCCGGATCGCAAGCCTCATGGCACCAAATGCGGTTATGAGATTTCTGTTGGGGCTGGCGTTGGCGGCGCTGGCCGGCTTCTGCGGTGGGATCGCCATGTCTATCTGGTGAGGCGATTGTGCGGGGCTGGCCCTCGCCCTCGCCCTGATCGCCCTCGGCCCTCGCCCTCGCCCTGATCGCCCTCGGCCCGACCGCCCTCGCCCACGTCCCAAAACGGACGCCCGAGGCCACCTTCGCCACACCAGTTGCCGCTTGCTGGAAGCGTATGGTGAACTTGCCCGCGCAACAGCTATCCTTGCAGTCAGTTCATTCGGCGAAAGGCAACCAGTATGGCTAAGAAGAACGCAGCACGTTCCAACGACGCGACCCGGGAGAAGGCGAAGCAGCTCCGGGCAGCACAAGAAGCTTCGGACAGGCGGACGCGGAACATCATCATCGCTTCCGTCGCAGTGCTGCTGGTCCTCATCATTGCCGCTATCGTGCTGGTCGTCGTCAACCGCCCTACCCCCGAAAAGGCGGCGTCCACTCTTCCGGCGGAGTTCCAGGATGGGGCGCCGATTGTGGTTTCGTCGCAGGGAGTTGGCGTGTCCAACCCAGATGCGGAAGATCTCACCCTCTACTTCGACTACACGTGTGGTGCATGTGCGCAGTTGGAGGTGGCTTTGAGCCCGCAGCTGATCGATGACGCGGAGGCTGGCGAATACAACCTGCTCCTCCAGCCGGTCGTCACCTCTGGTCACCCGTACCTGTATGCGGCCACCTCCGGCATCCTGGTCGTAGCTGCGGAAGACCCGGAGAACTTTAGGGCGTTCCACGACTCGCTGGTGCAGTTCTACTACGACTCCGCCGTTGCGGGCGATAAGTCCGTCTATGACAACCTGGAAGCCTCTGAGAAGAAGGTGGCCGAACTGGCCGCTGAAGTTGGGGTTCCCGCTGACCTGATCAGCACCTTCTCAACGGATGCAGCAACGGCGTACCTGCAGCTTGCTACCAGCACGTGGGTGGGTGCGGACATTGAGGGACGCACGCAGACAGCCACGCCGCAGATCGTTGTTGCGGGCGCGGAGGTTAGCCCGCAGGGCAGCACGGGGGATGAAGTGATGGCGGAGCTCCTCGCAGCCGTCGCCGCCGCCAAGTAGTAGTTGTTTTTCTGTCGAGGGCGTCTGGAGTTGCACTTCAGGCGCCCTTGGCGTTTTCGGGTGCGCCTCTTCGGTTTCCGGTGCCCCCGGTGTGCGTTCGTCACTTTGACGTGGAACGACAAAACAGGCATTATTGAGGCCGCGCCGCCTTAGCTCAGTTGGTAGAGCAGCTGTCTTGTAAACAGCAGGTCATCGGTTCGAGTCCGATAGGCGGCTCCATTCATGC
>CAZTTD010000075.1:3092-9979 GCA_964616925.1 uncultured Actinomyces sp. | reverse complement strand
TGTGCCCAAAAACAGGGCGGTCTGCGAACGATGTGCCCAACTTGCAACGATGTGCCCGCCGTCGAACGTTGTGCCCGGGAACATCGTTAGTTTCGTGCCACATCGTTAGCTGGTCGGCATCCCAGGGCGTTTTGCGAACGTTGTGCCCAAAAACAGGCCGTTTAGCTAACGTTGTGCCCAAAATGCAACGTTGTGCCCGTCGTCGAACGTTGTGCCCAAAAGCAGGGCGTTCAGCGAACGATGTGCCCAACCTCCAACGTTGTGCCCGTCGTCGAACGTTGTGTCACGAACCAACCAATCAAGCCCAAGAGGGACCGACTGACCCTCCCACAGCCCCTCTTATGAAGCGCCGCCAAGTTGGCTCCAGACAGGCCAAGATGGCGCGGCAAGAATCAAGTTGGCTCCAGATAGTCCGAGATGGCATAGCCATCTTGGGGGTCCGCACACCATCTTGACCACTCCAGTGGCCGGCCGCGTGCTGCGGGCCGCACTCTAGGCACGGCTTGGAGGGTTGAAGACCGGCTGGGTTCATTGCATGCATGCAAAGCGCAACGGCCACCGCATCCCCAAACAGGGTCGGTGGCCGCACACTACGTGGACCTACAAAACCACAGGCGAGCCGGCGCGCGCCCGCCGCAAACCACAGGCGGGTCAGCGCGCCCGTCGCAGGCCACGGGTACGTCAGCGGACGCGCCCGCCTCAACCCACACCCACGTCAGCGGACGTGCCCGTCACCAACCGCAATCCACTTGGTGGTCGTCAGCTCCGCCAACCCCATGGGCCCGCGAGCGTGGAGCTTCTGGGTTGAAATCCCAATCTCCGCACCCAATCCAAACTCCCCACCATCCGTGAAACGCGTGGAGGCATTGACGTTCACAACCGCGGAATCGATCTCCGCAACAAACCGCTCACTGGCCTGCAGCGAGTTCGTGCAAATCGCGTCCGTGTGCCCAGAAGACCATTCCTGAATGTGACGGATGCCGGCATCCAAGTCCTCCACGACCCCGACGGTGACCTCCATATCCAGGTACTCCTTGGACCAGTCCTCATCCGTCGCCGGAATCACGTCCACACCGATCGGCGCCAGAGCCTGCACCGCGGCATCGCCGTGAACCACGACGCCTTCCTCCGACAGCGCCTGTAGCAGCGCCGGAACGAACGTCCCGCTCACGACCTCATTCACCAAGATCGTCTCCGTCGCGTTGCACACGCTGGGCCTGTGGACCTTGGAGTTCATGACGATCTTCAGCGCCTCATCCTCATCCACGTAGCGGTCCACATACACGTGGCAGTTCCCAACGCCCGTCTCAATCACGGGCACCTGCGACTCCCGCACCACGGTCTGGATCAGATTGGCCCCGCCACGCGGTACGAGGACGTCTACCAGGCCACGCGCCCTCATCAACGCCACCGCACCCTTGCGTCCATACGCGTCAATCGACTGGACCAAGTCGGCAGGCAGTCCCACCTCTTCTAGGGCAGCCGCAATGACGCCGACCAGCGCCGTATTACTCTCATAAGCCGCCGATCCGCCACGCAGGATGACCGCGTTGCCGCTCTTCAAAGCAATCCCCGCCGCATCAACCGTCACATTCGGCCGCGCCTCATAAATCATCCCAACAACGCCCATCGGAACGCGCACCTGACGCAGCCGAATCCCGTTCGGCAACGTCGAGCCCCGCACCACATCCCCCACGGGATCCGGCAATCCCGCCAGGTCACGCAGCGCGCCCGCAATTCCAACCAGCCGCGCCTCATCTAGGAAAAGGCGGTCCAGGAGACCTTCGGACAGGCCTGCCGCACGCTCCCTTTCCATGTCGAGGGCGTTTGCCGCCAAAACCTTGTCCTTATTCTCCAAAAGCGCATCCGCAACGGCGTTTAGCGCGGAGTTTTTGACGTCGGTCGAGGCCGTCGCAAGCGCGCGGGCAGCCACCTTTGCGCGACGAGCAGTAGCGAGGACGCCCGCCTCCGCGTCCACGGTCTCATTCACATCTGAAGTATTTTTGTCATCGGTAGTCATGATCACAAGATAGGCCCCCGACGTGAGCGGCGCCATGCCGCCCATGAAATGGACTATCGCCGGTGGCGAGCCATCACGACAAGCTCATCGCGGTGAACCGCTTCGTGCGCGTAACGCTCCCCCAACTCCGCCTCAAGATCCGCAATAGATTTGCCGCAAATCTGCGGAATCCGTGGCGCGGAAAACCCTGCCAACCCGCGCGCAATCACCACGCCGTCGGGAGCCACTATTTCCACCGCGTCCCCAGCAACGAAGTCCCCTTCGGACCCGATCACTCCGGCGGGCAGAAGTGAGGCGTTGCGGTGAGCCACAGCGCGCGCTGCGCCCTCGTCCACAAAAATCTTCCCCTGAATGTCCGCGGCGTAAGCCAACCAGAGAGAGCGGGCCGGCAACCTAGAGGCGGTCGCTTCGAACCACGTGCCGACGTCCTCGCCCTTCACCGCGCGATCTATGTTCGAGGCCGCCGTCAACAACACCGGCACCCCCGCGGACATGGAGATCGCCGCCGCCTGGATCTTCGTGACCATCCCTCCCGTGCCAAGCGCGGACCCGCGAGAGCCCACGTCCAGGCGCTCCGCCTCCGAAAAACTGTGGATCAGCGGGATCTTCTTTGCGTCCGCGTGCTTCGGAGACTTGTCGTAAAGCGCGTCCACGTCCGTCAGCAGGATCAGCGCGTCCGCGTTCACAAGATGGGCGACGAGGGCGGCTAACTTGTCGTTGTCGCCAAAACGGATCTCGTCGGTAGCGACCGTGTCGTTTTCGTTCACGATGGGGACGACGCCAAGGCGCAGGAGCTCCTCCAGCGCGCGCCGGGCGTTCTTGTAGTTGCTGCGCCGCAACGCGTCCTCCGCGGTGAGGAGCACCTGACCAACGATGTAGCCGTGGGCGGCGAACTGGCGCGTGTATTCCGCAATCAGGAGTCCCTGCCCAACGGACGCTGCGGCCTGCGCGGTGGAGAGCACCCGCGGCTTGTGGGACAAACCCAGCGGCCCCATCGCAGCCGCCTGCGCGCCAGAGGAGACGAGGACGACGTGCTGGCCCCGCCCTCGACAATCCGCAATAGCGCGCGACAACCCCGCGATGTGGTTCGGATCTAAACGCCCGTCCGGACTGGTTAGGGAAGAGGAACCGACCTTGATGACGATCCTCTTCGCATTCGGCAGGTCCTTGCGTTCCTTGACTTCAACCCAATCCACGCGCCTGTCATCGCTCACGAATTGTCCTCTCCCTGTATCTACGGGCAATCGTAATAGGGACGCGCGCCAATGACTGACGCGGGCTGATTGGTGGGCGCTCGTGGCGCGCCGGTGGGGCCATGGTGGGCGCCGGCACCGCTGTCGACGACGCGCCCGTGGTGACATTCGCCCCTGGGTGCGCCGCGTCCGCGCCCGGTTGGCTACCATGGGGGCAGCCAATCTCCCGTCAACTTCGCGCTGGACGACCTGCGCGGGTCCGAAGGAGCGGGGACGACCCCGCAGACAGTGAGCACTGGTGCGTCGCATCGGCCGTCTTCTTCTTGCCTGGCTTGCCGTGGCAATCTTCCAACTTATTGCGTTCCATCCGGGCGCCTCAACCCCGATTCCGCTTGCGGCAGGATTCTTTGTCCTCCTTCTGGCCGCCATATTTCTCAGTTCCTTTGGCGTGTTGGAAGAGGCCAACGCGCTGGCTAAACGCCTGGGTGAACCCTACGGTTCCCTCATCCTCACGATCTCCGTGCTGATAATCGAGGTCGTCCTTATCGCAGCCGTCATGCTGGGTCCCACGCCCGCGCCGCAGATCGGCCGAGATTCCATCTATTCCGTCATGATGATCATCATGAACCTTGTGGTCGGCGCCGCAATCGTTCTTGGCACCCGCGGCCACCAAAAACTCCCGTTCAACCGTCGCGGCACACACATTTACATCGTCATGATTGCGGTGTTTGGGGCAATCGCATTCTTGACGCCACACTTCTTCAAGCCGTACACCGGCTCGCTGCCCACCGCATGGGGTGCGGGGTTGGCCACGGTGGTCGGTCTGTCCTATGTCGCGTTTCTGGTGTGGCAGATGGGGCGAGGGCGAGCCCTGTTCCAAGACCACCCCGTTCCCGAGGCAACTCCGACGCAGGGTGGCGCGCCCTCGCCAGCAAGTCCCTCACGTGGTCCTTCGCAAGGGGCGCGCGCAGAACGTGAGACCACGGCCGGGAGCGAGGACGTGGCTGAGAGCGAGGCCGGCGCCGTGGGCAACGCCGTTGCCGGGGGCAGGGCCATGGCCGGGTCAACGCAACGGTTGGACTCAACGTGGGTGAGGGCTGGGATCTTGGTGTTGCTACTGGTCGCTATTGCTCTTCTTGCAGAGCACCTGGGGATAATAATCGACTTTGGCGTCCAGCAGGCTCATCTGCCTCAGGCCCTTGGTGGCCTGGTGATTGCGGCCATCGTCTTCACCCCGGAGACCCTCACCGCGCTGCAGGCCGCCATCCAAGGAGAGATGCAACGGGTGGTCAATCTCTGCCTGGGCGCGTTTGTCTCCACAATCGGGATGACTTTCCCATCCGTCGTAATCCTGGGGTTGCTGACAGGGAAAGAGGTGGTGTTCGGGCTGGATGGCATCTCACTGATTCTCTTTGTTCTCACAGTTCTTCTGACCGCGCTGACCTTCCGGCAACGTTTTGCAACACGCGCATACGGGGTTGCACATCTAGCCTTGTTCGCGACCTTCACAGTTACTGTCTTCGCTCTGTAGGGGGTCACGATATGCTCAGGGTAGGAACATCATCCAAGGTGAGGAGCCGTAATGGGGTGGGTTGATCACGCAATCTGGTGGCACGTTTATCCGCTGGGATTCGTAGGGGCACCTATCAGAGAGGGTGACGTGCCTGATGCTAACCCTCATCGGATCAACCACATCATTGACTGGCTTGATTATGCGGTGGAACTGGGGGCTTCCGGGTTGCTGTTCGGCCCATTCTTCTTCTCTTCCTCCCATGGTTACGACACGTTGGACCAGTACACCATTGACCCTCGTCTGGGAACTATGGAGGACTTCGACAGACTCCTTGAAGAGTGCAAGAAGCGCGGTCTGCGCGTGATGCTGGACGGCGTGTTCAGCCACGTCGGTAAGCACAATCCGCAGTTCAAGAGGGTTTTGGAAGAGGGGCCGACCGCTGCGGACGCCGACCTTTTCGACATTGACTGGGATGCACCCGGTGGCCCGGCGCCGCGCGTATTTGAGGGGCACGACGCCCTCGTCCGACTAAATCACGCGCATCCGGCACCCGCGAAATATGTAAGCGACGTGATGAACTTCTGGCTGGAGCGCGGCATAGATGGCTGGCGTTTGGATGCTGCTTACTCTGTTCCGCCCTCGTTCTGGGTGAACGTGATTCCGCCGCTACGCGAAACGTACCCCGACGCGTGGTACCTGGGTGAGGTGATCCACGGCGACTACGTCAAGTTCGTGGAGGAATCCACGATGGACTCCGTGACCCAATACGAACTGTGGAAAGCCATCTGGTCCGCCATCAAGGATAAGAACTTCTATGAATTGGACTGGAGCCTTCAGCGCCACAATGAGTTCCTTGACCACTTCATCCCAAACACGTTTGTGGGCAACCACGACGTGACGCGGATAGCCTCCACGGTCGGAGCGGACCATGCGATAGTCGCATTCATGATCCTGATGACGGTCGGCGGGATCCCATCCGTGTACTACGGGGATGAACAGGGCTTCACCGGTATCAAGGAAGAGAACGTGAGCGGGGACGACGCGATCAGACCGAAGATGCCCGCGACACCCGATGAATTGCTGCCATTCGGTGAGGCGTCCTATGCGTGCCACCGGGACCTGATTGCGTTACGGCGCCAACTGCCGTGGCTGACCCACGCACGAACGTCACCCGTGTCGGTGGAGAATACTCACTATGTGTACAAATCGACCTCGGCAGATGAGCAGCACTCCATCACGGTAGACCTTGATCTTGAACCGGCAGGGCGCTGCGTGATTATGGACGAAGACGGGAATGTCCTCTGGGGTAAGCCCCTGCTGTAACGGTTAGGGCTGGCGGCCCTCCCCAACCAGAGGCAGGCGTTCTTCGTCAATGAAAACGTCATGTACCGCCCCGGTTTTTGGGTCTTTGATCATGCCGTGGACGGGAATGTTGTCACGGATCAGGGGGTGGTTTCGGATGATCATCACATCTTCCAGAAGTGTTTCTGGCTGTCCGGGGATGCTCATCCAATCCACCTCACTGGCTGCGGCAGCCTGGATGGCGCCCTCCTTAGAAAGGACGTCCACGATCTCCTCTTGGTTCTTCGACTCCATGCCGCAGTCCGAATGCTGAATGACAAAGATTTCTGTGGCGCCCAACATTTGGGTGGAGATCACAAGGGAGCGGATGGCATCATCCGATGCCCGTCCACCCGCGTTTCGGATCCAGTTGGCCTCACCGGTTCGCAACCCCAGGGAGATGTGCGGCTCCAGGCGGCAATCCATGCACGTCAGTAACGCGACTTTCCGCGTGGGCCCCGAAGGCATGTTCGGCGGATGCGGAAAAAACTCCGTATACCTGGCATTGGCTTCGCGGATCGCGTCCAGTTGACTCATGGGAAGATCCTACCCACTGGAGCTACCCCCGGAATAGCCTCCTGGCCAATCCCGCCCTAATCCGTTCCTTGTTTACCGCCCCGATTGCCGACAAAGGGATGCCCGCCGGGCAAACCGCCGCGCACTCTCCGTAGTTGGAACACGGCCCAAAAATGTCATCTGCCTGCTCAACCATGGCCTTGGCGCGCTTCGTCCGCTCCTCCTTGGGAAGGGGCAACATCGATAGATGCGCCAACTTAGCGCCAAGGAACAGGCTGGCCGAACCGTTTGGACACGCCGCCAC
>CAZTTD010000075.1:0-2992 GCA_964616925.1 uncultured Actinomyces sp. | reverse complement strand
TGAGTTTCATGCGTAGCTCCTTGTTGCTAGCGGCACAGCCGTGAACTCCAGTGGCTCATAGTTACGGGTGAAGTCAAGACTTCCGCCCGGTGTCATGTGCGTTTCCCATGCCGACGCACTGGCCCATAGCGCGTCGTTTCGCCGCGCCTCACCATCGGCTTGGTATTCGCTGCGGAAGTGCGCGCCTGCCGATTCCTCTCTGTCGAGGGCGTCGACAATCATGAGTTCCGCCAAATCTAGGAAGTCGGCAACTCTGCCTGCCTTTTCCAAGGTTTGGTTGACTTGCGTGCCCGTGCCGGGGACGGAAACGTCCTCCCAGAATTCCTTGCGCAACGCGATGACTTCGTCGCGGGCTGTCAGCAGGGATTCCCTGCTTCGTTCAACCCCGCAACCCTCATAGAGGATGTTGCCAAGCCTGCGGTGGAACTCTGAAGGACTGGTGTTGCCACCAACCGCCAGTAGCCGCGCAACCCGGTTCTTCACGCCTTCCATAGCGGTGGAAACCGCAGGATCGTCCTCGTTCAAAAGGGGCTCCCCTAACTTTGGCGACAGGTAGTTCGGAACGGAGAATGGCAGCGTGAACCAGCCGTCCACGCACGCGCTCAGAAGGGAGTTCGCCCCAAGGCGGTTGGCGCCGTGGTAACCCCACCCCGCTTCTCCGCCCACGAACAGGCCAGGAACGTTACTCATGAGGTCGAAGTCGGTCCAGAGCCCACCCATGGTGAAGTGGGCGCCGGGTGCGATGCGCATTGGGACCGTGTACGGGTCCTCCCCCGTTGCGTGACTGTACATGTCGAACAGGTTCCCGTAGCGCTCTGCGATCGTCTTCTTCCCAAGGCGGGCAATCGCATCGGAGAAGTCCAGGTAGACGGAGTTCTTCAGGGGGCCGACGCCCTTACCTAGGTTGATCTGCTCTGTTGCTGCCCTAGAAGAAATGTCGCGTGGCGACAGGTTTCCGAATGCGGGGTACTTGCGCTCCAGGTAGTAGTCGCGCTCATTCTCTGGGATCTGTCCTGGGGCCCGGTCATCGCCCGCCTTCATGGGCACCCAGATGCGCCCGTCGTTGCGAAGCGACTCACTCATGAGGATCGTCTTGGACTGCCACGGTGAGTTCACCGGAAGGGCCGTGGGGTGGAACTGGACGAAACTTGGGTGGGACATCCATGCGCCGCGCATGTGTGCGCGCCAAGATGCGGTGGCGTTACAGTTCAGGGCCAACGTGGAATAGTAGTAGACGGATCCGTAACCGCCGCTGGCCAAAATGACGGCGTGTGCGGGGATCGCGCTGATCTCCCCCGTAACCAGGTCGCGGACAATCACGCCCTTGGCTGCACCGTCTTTGACGATCAAGTCCAGCATCTCCGTGCGCGTGTGGAGGGTGACGGTGCCGCGCTTTACCTGCCTCTGCAGGGCCTGTGCGGTTGCAATCTGCAACTGCTGCCCGGTCTGTCCACGCGTGTAATAGGTGCGAGAAACCTGGACGCCTCCAAAGGAGCGTGTAGCCAAAGTGCCGCCGTACTCACGGGCAAAGGGTGAACCTATTGCGTTCAGGTGGTCGATGACCCGCACGGACTCTTCGCCCAGGCGGAACGCTTCCGCCTCCCGCCCCCTAAAATCTCCGCCCTTGACCGTGTCTTTCACGAACCTGCCCAACGAGTCCCCATCAACCTTGCGCGCACGGGCTGCGTTGATGCCGCCTTGGGCAGCCACGGAGTGGGCCCGGCGGGGCGCATCGTGGTAGGTCACGGAATGGACGTCGTAGCCCAGTTCCCCAAGCGCCGCTCCCGCACCCGCACCCGCTAGGCCTGTGCCGACAACGACAATTCGGAACTTGCGTCGGTTCAAGGGGCTGACCAGTGCATACTGATCTTTACGTCGTGCCCATGCCGTTGCCGGGTTGCCCTCTGGGACGCCGGATTCGACACGTCTACCAACGCGGACTCTCTCTGCGTGCGAGGGCGCCGGCTTGAACTCCTTCTTCACACCCTCAGCGGCATTCTCTTCCTCAGTGGACACAGACAGTTCTGTTTTCTTACCGTGGCGCGTCCACGAAATACCAAAGCTCATGACAGTAACCCCATCTGTACCGCGACCGGAATGAAGCCATTACCCAAAAGGATCGCTATTGCCGCCAACCCCGCGACCCAAACCATGACGGTGCGGAGCCGGTAGCCCATGGCCCCCAGGTCTTGAGCTGCCGTCTGGATCCCATGAAAAACATGGAGCGCCAAGAGCAGCATGACCACCGTGTAGAAGATGGCCATCCAGGGCCGCTCAAACGACGCAATCAGGTTCGCGTATGCGAATGATGCCGTGTCGGTGTGTCCCGCGAAGTCAACCGTCGCAACCGGGGCTGTGCCGACCGTGAGGTCAAGGATGTGCACGATCAAGAACACCAGGATCAAAACGCCCGTGAACGGCATCAACGTCGCGGATAGTGACTGCACGGTGCCGCGCCCGGCGCGCGCTCTGTCACGCAGTGCCGCGCGGGAACGCTTGCCACCTCCGCTACGTCCCCGAGTCCACAGAATCGTCGCCGCCCAAACATGCAGGACGAGGGCGACCAGCAACGTTATCCTAAACACCCACAGTATGAACCCTGGTGGGAACAGCGGGTAGAACGCGTGGCGCAACCAGTGCGCGTAACTGTTGAAACTTTCTGGCCCCAAGAACACCTTGAGGTTCCCATAGAGGTGGATGAGGACGAAAGCCGCCCAGATCAACCCGGTGATCGCCATAATCACCTTCAGCGTCCACGACGCCACCGCCGGCCGCTTTATCGGGACTGAAGAAGTAGTCATTTGCCCTCCCAACCCCACCTTACGAAGGACACGTGCGTAAGGTGTGACCGCGACGGCGAGGATCCGTTCACCACCGCGCGCGGACCCGCAAAAGCGTTCAAACCACGAACAAGGTCCTAAGTTTGGGCACCTACTGCGTCCAGCGGATCGCCCGAACCGCCGCGCGCCGACCGGCTCTGGTAGCCCCAAGC
>CAZTTD010000074.1:0-10094 GCA_964616925.1 uncultured Actinomyces sp. | reverse complement strand
GGGCACATCGTTGCAAAATGGGCACATCGTTGGGAACCGGGCACAGGTGTATCCAACCTGTGTTCAATCGACCCAACCGGCGCTCAGCCTGGCACCTCGTGCCGCGCACACAGCCTGCATGCGGTCAACCACAGAAAGAGTCAAGATGGCATGCGAACCCCCAAGATGGCTGTGCCAACTCGGCCTGTCCAGTGCCAACTTGATTTGGGCCATGCCATCTCGGCCCCTCTAGAGCCAACTTGGCGATATCTGCCCTCAAGAAGCGCCTGCCAACCACAGAAAGAGTCAAGATGGCACACGAACGGTCAAGATGGCATGCGCAAGCACTTGCAATAGCCGCAAAAAGAGGGTTCGCCCTTTTGTCGCTAGTGGACTATCGAAGGTTGTGGCTGATTATCGATGCTTGTGCCCGGGAACAACCTTCGATAGTTCACCACAACCTTCGATAGTCCGTGAGCATGTCATTGGTTGACGCGAGAAACTCACCCGGAACCGGTGCACTCCTTCAAAAGGGCAACAAAACGCTCAACCCATATCCATGTTGTTGCCAGGCGTCGCGTTTAACGGGCGGGTCTCATGGCTTTAGGTGCGACAATCAGGTCCGCTGCCCACGGGGATCTGGGCTAGGAGCCGTCGAAGATACATTAGGGGGCGAAGATACATAGCGGGTAAAAATTACAGGGTTTTTATTGCCTTTTTGCTAACCCGCATGTATCTTCGGCCCCGCAATGTACCCTCGACGCGGTTATGGAACACCACACTCCACTACGTGCCACCAATTCCCGGATCCACCGCTGTCGGGCATACATGCCGAGAGAACCCGACCACAAGAACCAAAGCCGCAATCGAGTAGCCGGGCGGATTTGCCGAGCTGCTCTCAAACCCCAAAAGGGCGCCACACCCCATAGAGTGCAGCGCCCTTTGTTCTGGTGGAAAACCGCGGGGGCAGAAAGGTCCCGCGGATTGGAAACCCAATGCCCGCGGGAAACCTCACGCACGGAGCAGTCGACCCGGCACCGAAGGACCCGGTCGCCGCTGAGCGCAGAACCCTACCCGCGGAGCAGCCCCTACGCCTTCTTTGGCTCCGTCATGGAGTAGACGTCGAGGGCGACATCGAGCTGTTCCGGTGTAACTTCACCGCGCTCAACAAAGCCGAGATCCTCCACTGCCTCACGCACCGTCATGTCTTCCTTGACGGAGTGCTTGGCGATCTTCGCCGCGGCCTCATACCCAATCAGCCGGTTCAGCGGCGTGACGATTGACGGGGAGGACTCTGCATAACGCAGGCACGCATCCACATTGGCCGTGATCCCATCCACGCAACGATCCGCAAGCGTCTTCGACACGTTGCCCAGGATGTTGATCGAGTCCAACAGGTTCGACGCCATCACCGGCAGCATCACCAGCAGGTCGAAGTTGCCCTGAGAACCCGCAAACGCAATCGTTGCGTCATTGCCAATGACCTGCGCGGCGACCATAACGGTCGCCTCCGGCAGCACCGGGTTCACCTTGCCCGGCATGATGGAGGAGCCCGGCTGAAGGTCAGGCAAGTTGATCTCGCCCAGACCCGTGCGGGGCCCGGAGCCCATCCAACGCAGGTCGTTGGCAATCTTCACCAAGGAAACTGCGACCGTACGCAGCTGCCCGGACAGTTCCACCAGGGAATCCTGGGCTGCCTGAGCCTCAAAGTGGTTGTGCGCCTCCACGAACGGAAGGCCGGTGTTCTCGGAGATCAACTCAATGACACGCGCGGAAAAACCGGCCGGCGTGTTGATCCCAGTGCCCACCGCGGTGCCACCCAGCGGCAGTTCCGCCAGGCGCGGCAGAGCAGATTCCACACGCTCAATCCCGTACTTCATGGCTTGTGCGAACCCGGAAAACTCCTGGCCAAGCATGATTGGGGTCGCATCCATCAGGTGCGTGCGGCCCGACTTCACGACGTCCTTGAACTCGACCGCTTTCGCGTCCAGTGACTTCTCCAGCGTGCGAAGCCCCGGAAGCAGAACCTCCACGACAGCCTGGTACGCAGCGATGTGAATGGAAGATGGAAACACGTCGTTCGAAGACTGCGAGGCGTTCACGTGGTCATTCGGGTGCACCCCACTCGCGATGCGGTTCGCAAGGGTCGCCACGACCTCGTTCGTATTCATGTTCGAGGACGTTCCCGACCCCGTCTGGAACACGTCAATCGGGAATTCTTTGTCGTGCTTGCCTTCAATGACCTCATCAGATGCTTGAACGATCGCTTCGGCAATCTCAACATCCACGACACCCAGCTCCTGGTTCGCCAGCGCCGCAGCACGCTTGATCTGGCCAAGCGCCGCAATGTGGTGAGGGTTCAGCGTCTCCCCGGAAATCGGGAAGTTCTCAACCGCACGCTGGGTTTGCGCGCTGTAGAGGGCGTCTTTGGGGACTTTTACCTCTCCCATTGTGTCGTGCTCGATGCGGTATTCGGTCATGTTTGGTCTCCTTGGAGTTCTCTTACTTTGAGGTCTTGGATATTGGCGAGGACGTCCTCGCCCCTACGTCGGTCTATACGGGCTCACGACGACTTCAACGCGCTGGAGGTCTTTCACCTCTGCGTATCCGGTGGTCGCCATGGCGCGGCGCAACGCACCGATGAAGTTCAGGTAGCCGTCGTCGCGCATCGACGGTCCGTAAAGGATCTGCTTGAAAGTTCCGACGGTGCCGACTTGGGCGCGGTGGCCGCGGGGAACCTCCGGATGCGTGGCCTCGCTCCCCCAGTGCCACCCGCGTCCAGGCGCTTCTGTTGCGCGGGCAAGCGCCGCACCGAGCATCACCGCGTCCGCCCCGCACGCGATCGCTTTGATCATGTCGCCGGACCGCCCCATGCCGCCGTCCGCGATGACGTGCACGTACCGGCCCCCCGATTCGTCCAGGTAGTCCCGCCGCGCTGCCGCCACGTCGGCAATCGCGGTTGCGTTGGGCGCGTGGATGCCAAGGGATTGGCGCGTTGAGTGGGCCGCTCCCCCGCCGAATCCGACGAGGACGCCCGCAGCCCCCGTCCGCATCAGGTGCAGCGCGGCGGTGTAGGTAGCAACGCCGCCGACTACGACGGGGACGTCAAGTTCGTAGATGAAACGCTTGAGGTTCAAAGGTTCCGCGCGACCGGAGACATGCTCCGCCGACACCGTCGACCCGCGTATCACGAACAGCTCAATGCCCGCCTCCATCGCGGCGCGCCAGTACCTCTGGGTGCGTTGAGGGGACAGGCGCCCCGCCACGACAACGCCTGCTGCGCGCATCTCTTCTAGTCGCAGCCCGATTAGCTCGTCTTGAATTGGCGCGGAGTAGATCTCCTGAAGTCGCCGGGTCACCTCCGCGTCGGGTAGGGACACGATTTCGTCGAGGACGGGGAGGGGGTCTTCGTAGCGAGTCCACAAGCCGTCCAGGTCGAGGACGCCAACCCCACCAAGTTTCCCCAGTTCAATAGCGGTCTGCGGACTCATTACCGAGTCCATTGGCGCGCCCAAAACCGGTATATCCAAGTGGTATGCATCCAGCTGCCAGGAGACGTTCACGTCTTCGGGATCCCGGGTTCGTCTGGCTGGAATCAAAGCTATGTCATCCAAGCTGTAGGCACGGCGCCCACGCTTTCCGCGTCCGATCTCCACCTCGTAGCTCACCGCTCCAGTCTATTATGTGCCTCTGCTCCAACGCAGGGACCTAGGGCTAGTGCCCTTGGTGTCGGAAGGAGCTGTGACAATGGGGATATGACAAATAGTAGTGGATGGGCGGACGGGCCCTGGTTGGGTTTTGACACGGAGACCACGGGGGTCTCACCGAAGAGAGATCGGATAGTGACTGCCGCTGTGGTTTGGCGCAGCGTGGTTGCCGGGAATGCGGCTGGAGGTGGCGACCGCGTTGGGACGTGGTTGGCCAACCCGGGGGTACCGATACCGGCGGTGGCGGCGCGACTGCATGGTGTTACCACTGAGCAGGCGCGGAAGGAGGGGCGCCCACCTGCAGAGGTTGTGGATGAAGTGTGTGCGGAGCTGACGGAAGGAGTCGACGCCGGGGGCACAATCGTGGTGTTCAACGCCGGCTTTGATCTTCCGTTACTGGACGCGGAAGCCGTGCGCAACGGTGTGGAACCGCTGGGGAAGCGGGTGGGTGAGCGTGGGGTGTCCGTGGCGGACCCACTGGTTTTGGATAGGGCGCTGGACAAATACCGCAGGGGAAAGCGCACGCTTTCAGACCTTGCCTATGCGTACGGCGTGGATGTTCCCTCTGACACGCACCAGGCGCACGTGGATGCAACATTGGCGCTGGACCTGCTGCACGCAATAGTTGCGAAGTACCCGCAGTTGATGTCGATGAGCCGCGGGGAGTTCTACGAATTCCAGTCCACCGCCCACAGGGAATGGGCGGTGGACTTCCAAGACTTCATGCGTTCCAAGGGACGGAACGTGCACATAAACCCACAGTGGTTTTAGGGCAGCGCACAACCGGGGTGTCTTCCCTGATTCCCCGGTTAGTTCCCTGCCGCCCGGCTAATTCCCGGTTGCCCGGTAGTTGGGTGCCTGCGCGGTGATCGTGACGTCATGCGGGTGAGATTCACGCAAGCCCGCTGCCGTGATCTGAATCAAGCGGCCATAGTCCCGCAGGTGGTTCAAGTTGGGGGAACCCGTGTAGAACATCGACTGCTGCAAGCCCCCAACCAGTTGGCTCACGTTTGCCGCCAAGGACCCGGCGTAGGGGACCTGCCCTTCAATACCCTCTGGAACCAAGTCATCGTCGCTTGCAGTCTCTGCCTGGAAATAGCGGTCCTTGGAGAAAGACTTGCGCCCGCGTGAACTCATCGCGGACATGGAACCCATGCCACGATAAACCTTGTACTGCTTGCCTCCACTAAACACCAAGTCTCCCGGTGCTTCCTCACATCCAGCCAGCAAAGAGCCCAACATTACCGTCGATGCTCCAGCCACCAGCGCCTTTGCGATGTCCCCGGAGTACTGAAGCCCACCATCAGCGATGAGCGGCACATCTGCCGGGGAGCAAACCTTTGACGCCAAGTCGATTGCGGTGATCTGCGGGACTCCGACACCGGCGACCACCCGGGTAGTGCATATTGAGCCTGGCCCGACCCCCACCTTTACCGCGTCCACGCCAGCATCGATGAGCGCAGCCGCCCCTTCCTCCGTCGCAACGTTTCCGCCAATGATGTCAATCCCGTCAAATCCGGAATCAGCCTTCAGATCGCGGATCATTTGCAGCGCCAACTCCGCAGCGCCATTTGCGGTATCCACAACTAAGACATCGACACCGGACTCCGCCAGTGCTTCGGCCCGCTCTCTTGCGTCCCCCCAGTAACCAACCGCGGCGCCAACCAGCAGACGGCCCGCGGAGTCCTTTGAAGCATCCGGGTACTGCTCTGTCTTGACGAAGTCTTTGACAGTGATCAAACCCGAAAGGCGTCCCGCGTCGTCGACAAGGGGCAGCTTCTCCACCCGGTGTTCACGCAAAAGTGCCTTCGCGTCCTCGCGATCAATGTTTGCTGGACCCGTGATGAGCGGCATTTTCGTCATGCATTCGCCGACAGTCTTCTGGGCCCATTCCGAGGACGCCACAAACCTCAAATCACGGTTGGTGATGATGCCCAGCAAATATCCGCCCTCGTCCACCACGGGAAGACCGGACACCTTGTAACGCCCGCACAGCTCATCCAACTGCTCAATCGTCGCGTCCACCCCGACCGTAACCGGGTCCGCAACCATGCCGGATTCGCTGCGCTTCACCAGACGCACCTGGTCCGCTTGGTCAGCGATGGAGAGGTTCCTGTGGATCACGCCGAGGCCGCCAAGTCGCGCCATAGCGATTGCCATCCGTGATTCCGTCACGGTGTCCATAGCCGCTGACAGGAGCGGAATCCGCAAAGTAAGGTTGCGCGTCACCCTTGATGAGGTGTCCACGTCCATCGGAATAACAGACGTAACTTCTGGCAGCAGAAGCACGTCATCGTAGGTAAGCCCGGTCCCGAAAAATTTGTCTGTACGGTAATGCCCCATGCCTCGATATTGTAGTCCGACTAAACGAACGCCACGGCGCATGGACCATCTGGACAGGGTTGGACATAGTCACACCCCTGCGGACTATCGCAATGCGCACAACACGCCCTCAACTGGACATATCCATAGAATCGTTACGAAACGCGCCACAAACACCGCATTAAATAACCGTCGTTATCCCGGGGAGTCTGGCCTCGCTAATTACATAGCGACACTATAAATACATCACCGCGCACTAAACTGCAGGCCACCGATTGTTTGCAACCACTTGTGCTGACGGCGAAACAAGAGTGTTGGACTCTGCAGGACCTTGAAACTATTGCTAAGGGATCCTATCCTTTTAGTGAAGAAACCAAATGTCCAAAGGCGTACGAATTGAAGTGCCCTACGACGTTCGAAAACCAATATAGGGGTACACCTCACGATGGCGGAGATCACACAGATTCCCAAACCACTAATTGAGCAATGGGAATGGCAGTACGACGGTGCTTGCCGCACCCTAGATACCGAAATGTTCTTCCACCCCGATGGGGAGAGGTGCCCGTCCAGGCGGAACCGTGCTGCAGAGGCGAAGCGCATTTGCGCGTCCTGCCCTGTCATGGACGAATGCCGTAGTCACTCCCTTCGCGCCAGGGAACCCTATGGCGTCTGGGGTGGGCTGACAGAAGAAGAACGACGCAAGATCTTGCGTGAAATGGACGCAAATAGGTTGGCCAAGGCCGCGTCCTAAGAAGCCACCCACACATGTGAAAGGGCCGGAATCGCAGAACCGCGATCCCGGCCCTCTTGGTTCTTCGACGCCCTCTAACTACAGGTCGGACAGATCCGCCCCGTTGGTTGCGATCACCCGCTGGTACCAGAAGAACGAGTCCTTCCGATACCGCGCAAGGTCCAGCATGTCGAACTCTTCGCGGTTCACGTAGATGAATCCGTAACGCTTCTGCATTCCCTCATGGGTGCTGATCAGGTCAATCGCAGACCACGGGTTGTAGCCCATGATCTGAACGCCATCACTGACCGCGTGGTTCATCTGCTCAATGTGGTCGCGCAGGTAGTTGATCCGGTACTGGTCGTGGACCTTTCCATCTTCCAACTTGTCGTACGCTCCCAGACCATTCTCCGTGACCAGCAATGGCAGTTGGTACCGATCCCAGAGAGCCCGGAAGGTGTTCCTGAATCCAGCAGGGTCGATCTCCCAGCCAAACTCCGTCCTTGGCAGACGCTCATTCTTCACCGGCTGGAACATACCTGGTTCCGCGCCGATAACCTGCTGGTCCCCCGCCGACTCATCCAGCTCCAAACCAGGCAGCTGCACGGTTGACGTGTTGTAGTAATTGAACGCGATGAAGTCCGGCTTCCCGGCCTTCAGGATGTCCATATCTCCGTCCTCGATAACCGGGGCGAAGCCGTTCTCCTCCATCCACGTCCACGCGAGCGTGTTGTACCGACCGTAAACACCGGCGTCCAAGTAGAGCCAGTTCCGCACCGCATCAAAGTTGACCGCGGCCTGGTAGTCCTCTGGCGAGGCCGTCGCAGGATACGCGATCGCAATGTTCGGCGCCGGCCCAATCTTCGCGCTGGGCAGCATCTCATGGCAGGCAATCATGGCCTTGGCCTGCGCCAAGAGCATGTGGTGGTTCGCCTGGTAGAGCGCACTCTTCGGACTGCCCGGCTTCACGGTGCCGATGATTTCGCCGACCAGGATCATCACGTTCTGCTCATTGATCGTCAACCAGTAGTCAACCTTGGAACCGTATTCGCTAAAGAGGACCCTCGCGAACCTCTCAAACGCGTCTACAGTCGCCCTGTTTTCCCAGCCGCCCTTTTCGTCGAGGGCGAGGGGCAAATCAAAGTGGTACATCGTGATAATCGGGACGATGCCGCTCTCCAGCAGCTCATCAATCAGCCTGTGGTAGAAGTCCACGCCCGCCTGGTTCACCTCGCCATCCCCATCGGGGATGATGCGTGTCCAGGCAATGGAGAAGCGGTACGACTTGAACCCCATCTCCTTGAACAGCGCGACGTCTTCCTTGTAGTGGTGGTAGTGATCCGACGTCACTTTGAAATCGGAAACGCCCTCGGGAACTTGGTGGACGTCTTGGACGGACATGCCCTTTCCGTCCTCGTTCCACGCACCTTCCACCTGGTAGGCCGACGTAGACCCGCCCCAGAGGAACCCTTCAGGGAATGGCTTTTCGGTCAAGTGGATCATTGATGTTTACACCTCAACCATGATGATGGGCTCGTTCACAGATACGAAGCGCGGCTTAGTTGGGACCACTTCTGCCAGCTTCTTTGTGTTGGTAACGGCGACGATGGTCGTCGTCTGGTAACCGGCCTCTGCAACAGCGTCTAGGTCGACTGTGCCAAGCACGTCTCCTGCCGCAACGGCGTCACCCTTCTTGACGGACGGCGCGAAGCCCTTGCCCGCCATCTCAACGGTGTTGATTCCAATGTGGACCAGAACCTCTACTCCGTCGTTGCTCTTCAGGCCGTAAGCATGCCCGGTTGGGAATACGACTGTCACCGTTCCACTAACGGGCGCGACAACCTTTCCATCCGTCGGGTTGATACCGACACCCTTACCCAGTGCCCCGGATGCGAATGCCGGGTCATCGATGTCAGCCATGTTGATCAGCTGCCCGGTCATGGGAGCCATTACGTCAACGCCGGTGCCCTGTACCAGTTGGCTACCTGCGCCCTCGCCCGCATCCAACGCCTCAACCGCAGGGTCTGCGTCAGTGGGTGCAGGGGCGTCATCTGCCCAGTCGTTCTCCTTGGTAACGCCGAAGAAGAACGTGAGGAGGAAGGCCACTGCCATGCCAACGCCGATTCCGACCAGCAGCAGCGTGAAGTTGCCGTGGTTGAACGCGGGCAGGGCGAGGGCGGAAGGAATAGCGAAGGTCGTGCCCGCCACGCCACCAATGGCGGAGATCGCGCCACCGATTGCGCCACCAACAAGGCCGAAGTAGAACGGGAGCTTCATCGGCAGGTTGATGCCGTAGATGATGGGTTCGGTGATGCCTGCGAGGAAGCCGGATACTGCAGCAGGACCCGCAAGCTCCTTACGCTTCACCGACTTGGTGCGGAAGAACACTGCAAGCACAGAACCGACCTGCGCCAAGACTGCTGCCGGGAGGGCACCCGCCATCACGGAGAATCCGATTGTGCCGTAGTCGTTGATCATGATCGGCACGAAGCCCCAGTGCAGACCGAAGACCACGAAGACCTGCCAGAACGCGCCAAGTAGTGCGCCACCAAGCCACGGCACGACGCCGAACAGCCAATTGATGCCATCGGAAACCCAAGTGGAGACGGTCATGGTAACTGGGCCCACAACGATCAGCGTGAGTGGAACCATTACCAGCAAAGTGATGAGTGGCGTCATGAAGTTGCGGATCATCGCCGGCATCTTCATCAGTAGCTTCTCAAGCTTTGACTGCACCCAGACTGCGAAGAGGATGGGCAAAACGGATGATACATAGGACATCATCACGACGGGAATGCCGAAGAAGTGGACCGGGCTTCCATCGTTCAGAGCGATGATAGACGGGTAGACCAGTGCGCCTGCAATGGCCATTGATGTGAACTGGTTGGCACCGAACCTGCGCGCCGCAGTCACCGCTAGGAAGAACGGAAGGAAGTTAAAGAGTGAGTCACCCGCAGCATTCAGAATGGCATATGTCTGCCCCTCAGCATCCAGCCAGCCGACGGTGGCAAACAGCACGACGAATGCCTTGAGTAGGCCTGCGCCAGCCATGGTCCAAAGCATCGGTGTGAAGATCTTGGCGATCATGTCGATGAACTGATCAAGGACGCTGCCCTTAGCTTCCTCTGCTTCTTCACTGGCTGCGCCGTCACCAAGTCCAGCGGCCTTATTGAACTCAGCGAAGACGCCGGGAACTTCGTCACCGATCACGATTTGGAACTGGCCACCGGATTCCACAACAGTGATGACGTCCGGCAGTTTCTCAATAGCGGCCTTATTTGCCTTTGAGCTGTCGTTCAGTTTGAGGCGCAACCGCGTGATGCAGTGCATCGACGATGAGACGTTGCTGGGCCCTC
>CAZTTD010000073.1:0-10417 GCA_964616925.1 uncultured Actinomyces sp. | reverse complement strand
CAAGTTGGCTCTGGAAACAACGACTCCTTTTGAACAACAAAGGGGAAAATGAACAACCCACGAGAAAACGGACAAGGCAACACTAGGAGTCCCGGGTCGGCAACAAACAAGCAATCCAACGGGACTATGCCTTGACAGTGCGCGTGCAGTGCATGGCGTCAACTTGAGTTCCTGATTCGCGGCCTCGGATCTTCCAACAGTGCCGCCACCTGGCTAAGTGCGGGTGTAGGACACGTCAAAGAATCGAACAGATGATCGGCTGGCGACAACGCTTAGCTTCGAGCGGTCAACCAACAGCCAACTTCGTGAAGTTTCCTCAACCCCACGTCTGACTGACAAATTACGAACGATGTGCCCAAAACCGGACCGGTTAGCCAATCCATGTGCCCGTTCTGCAGCGATGTGCCCAAAAACAGGGCGTTCAGCTAACGTTGTGCCCAAAATGCAACGATGTGCCCGTCGTCGAACGTTGTGCCCGGGAACATCGTTCGATACGTGACACATCGTTAGCTGGACGGCGTTCGCTGGCGATTTGCGAACGATGTGCCCGAAATGGGGCTGGCCTGCGAATCGATGTGCCCGCGCAGCAACCAGCGAACTCTGCTCACTTCCCACACGAGTGCGACTAACACGCACAAAAGCTCAGGAACGCAAGGGAACACCATGCGAGTGCACCGGAGCGGGCGGAAGAGTGCAGGAACAACACACGGAAACGCACAGGAACACAAGGAACGCGCGGGACCCAAGGGGCTGTCCCAAGCATTGGGTCACTATCATTTCCCAATTCGCCCCCTATAGCCCAAGATAGCTATATGAGTTTCGCATCTGCCGCCGCCCTTGCACTTCTGCCTAGCCTTTTGGTCGTGCCGGGTCCCTCGACAGAAGCGGATTTTGAGAAACTCCTGGTGCGGAACGACTCCGTGACCATCGTCTCTGTCTACACACCTTGGGACGGCAGCGGCATAGATGTCAGCGCATCTGCCACTGAACCGGAGCCGGAACCGGTCGTGGTCCTTGAAACTTCTGAAGGCGTCGCCAGCAGGGCATTCGCGTCGGTTCCCGCGTCCTCTTCTGCCATAGAGCTGCTCCAGTGGGCAGCCGGCCAAGGTGGTCCAATCCAACAGCAGGCCAACGGGTCTGTTCCATCTGACCTTCTTTGCTCCATCCCCTGGTCACCGTCATTCCAGGTGTACTGCCCAACCTTGCCGTTGCTCACCGCACTCAACAATGACTACGCGGCAACATTTGGAACAAACATCTCTTTCGCGTCCGGATACCGGGCAGGCTTCGCGGGTCGAAGCTTCCACGGATGGGGAATGGCAATCGACTTGAACGGCCCCAATGGGCTTCTAGGATTCGGGGACGCTCAGTTCGCGTGGCTCATGGAAAACGCGCCGAACTATGGCTGGTACCTTCCGTTCTGGGCCGGCAGCGGCGGTTCAAACCCAGAGCCCTGGCACTGGGAGTTTGGTTCCTACTACCTGAGCAGCGGCGCGGACTTTGCGTCCAAAGCCCCACCCGTGATCATCAGGTGGATCAAACACTGACCCAAGGTCACGCACCCGCGCGCGAGGACGCCCAGGCGCTCACCAGCGCCATGACCTCCCCCTCGACCTCATCTATCGTCTTCTCTGAAGAGTCGATCGCCACCACCCCGGGCGCCGGAGCCATAAACGCGGAGACCTTAGAGTCCTCCTCATCCCGCCCACTTACCAGCACCCGTGTCTTCTCCATCAACTCTGGCGTGACATGCCCGTATGTCTCCATGACACGGCGACGCAGCCGCGCCTCCGGGTCCGCCAACAGCAGCACCCGAACATCCGCATCCGGACACACTACAGTCGTGATGTCGCGCCCCTCCGCGATCATCCCGCGCCCGTCCTCACGCGCAGCCAGCATCTGCCGCCTCTGCTCCTTGGCCATCCACTTACGCACAGGAATATAGCCCGCCACGACAGACACATTCCCCGCAACCTCAACGGAACGCAAGGCATCAGTCACGTCGCGCTCGCCAACCATGAAACAGGGCTTCTCAACCGTGCCCACTGAGGAAAAGTGCAGATCATCAGCCTTCGCAAGCACCGCGTCCGCATCACCAAGGTCCACACCGTCTTGCATGCACAGCCACGTGAGCGCACGGTACATCGCGCCGGTCTCCAAAAACGCGATCCCCAGCGCCGTCGCCACCCGCTTCGACACGGTAGATTTCCCCGAGCCCGACGGCCCATCCACCGCAATCAACACCCCGCTGCCTGCGATCCTATTTTTCAGGGCGAGGGCGAACTGCGCACCCCCGTCCTCGCCCAAATCCGTCTTAGTCACGGTCTTGTCTCCAAACTCTGTCCCCAAACCCGACTACCGCAACGCCTTGGACGCGACCGTCCAACCGCGCGCCTCCAGTTCCACCTCGGTTTCGTCAACACGCCCCGGGTCAATCATGACGCGGGCCAGGGCGACCGGCTGGCCCACCGAATGCTCCAAAACCAGATCTTCCAGGTTCACCCCGATGTCGCCAAGGTCGGTGAACATACGTCCCAGTTCACCCGGCTTATCAGGAACCAAAACCTCAACATAACCCCACCGCCGCGGAGCCTCACCGTGCTTTCCAGGAATCCGCTCCACGCCGCGATTCCCCGACGCGATGACTGTTGCGATGGCCCCCGCGATTCCCGGTGCGATGGCACGCCCATCCGCAAGCGCCTCGCCCGACAGACCTTCGACAAGGGCGTCTAGGTCGTCACGGAGCTCCCTCAGGATCTCCGCAACGGGGTGCGCGTTACCCGCGATGATCGCGGTCCACAGCCCCGGATCGGAAGATGCGATGCGCGTCGTGTCGCGCAGCCCCTGTCCCGCCAGACCAAGCGCTTCAAGGGGCGCCCCAGCCAACCTTGCCGCCAGCAAACTTGAGACCAGTTGCGGCACGTGAGACACAAGAGCCACCGCTTGGTCGTGGTCCTCTGGACCCAGTTCCAGGGGGACGGCTCCCACGTCTACGGCCAGGTTCCGTACGGCTAGGACGGCTTGGTCAGAGGATTGCTCGGTGGGGACAATGACCCACGGGCGCCCTACGAACAGGTCACCGTCGGCGTGGCTGGCACCGGAGCGTGCTCTTCCCGCCATGGGGTGGGAGCCCACGAAGCGGCTGAGGTCCAATGCGCCCTCGCCAGACTCAACTGCCTTCTCCTGTGCGTCCCACAGGTCCCCAAGCACCGCTTCCTTGACGGAGGCAACGTCAGTCACGACCGCGGACTCAAAGGTGTCTAGGCACTTCGCGATGACTGAACCGCTCACGTCCGGAGGCGCTGCCACCACGACGATCGAGGGCGGTTTCAAGTCCCCCACCCATTCAAACCAGCGACCGTTGGAGTGGGTGGGCAGCCTTCTGCCGCCCCCCATGTCTCCTGCCAGCGCAAGGGAAGTCGGGGATGGGTCCCACAGGTAAACAGGAACGTCTTTCGCCCGCAGGGCAAGCGCCAGCGACGTTCCGATCAGCCCGGTTCCCACCACCAGCACGGGCCCTTCCGTGGCAGCAGCAGACTTTCCAACGGTTGCCATTACAGACCTACGGCGTCGTAGAGGGAACGCAGGTCGTTACCCTTGACGCGGCGTGTAGTTCCGGGCTGCAAACGCTCTAGGCGGATGGGCCCAAACCCGATGCGCACCAGCTCCCGCACGGGAAAGCCGACTTCCTCCATCATGCGGCGCACTATCCTGTTGCGCCCCTCATGGATGGTTATCTCAACCGCGGAAATGTCGCCGTAGACATCGCGGACCTTGAACTTATCTGCCTTCACAAATCCATCATCCAGCTCAACGCCGCGCAGCAACTGCTTGCGGACGCCCGCCTTCACTTCGCCGTGTACGCGTGCCACGTACGTCTTTTCGATGCCATACGACGGGTGGGTCAGGCGGTTCGCCAACTCCCCATCGTTGGTCAGCAGCAACAGGCCGGAGGTGTCGATGTCCAGCCTGCCCACGTGGTACAGCCGCTCCGGGTATTCCACCAGCAGATCCGCCAGACATGGCCGCCCTTCCGGGTCGTACATGGTGGAGACCATGCCCTCCGGCTTATTCAGTGCGAGGACGATGTGCTTCGTCTCATCAATCTGGATTCGCTCCCCATCCACGCGCACTACCTGGCGAGACGGGTCAACACGCGTGCCCAGTTTCCGCACGACCTTCCCATCGACGCTTACGCGTCCATCAACGATCATCTCTTCCGCCGCGCGCCTTGAAGCAACGCCGGCCTGGGAAATTACCTTCTGCAGGCGCACTCCCCCATCTATATGTGGATCTTTTGCCATTTCGTTCCCCTTGTCTTGAAGAGTCATTCCGGTCGCCTACGCGCCCTTGCGTACCACCCAGTCTTTCTGGGAGGCACAACGTTTCTGTGTCTATGGTAGTTCGGCTACCAGGTAATCCACATTTTCTGGGCCCGGCATGAAAGGTGCCAGGGGTGCCAGGTCATCCAGCGTCGACATTCCCATGTATTCCAAGAACGCTGTTGTTGTGCGGTAAAGGTGGGCGCCGCTGGGGCTGGTTCCGTCTTCCTCTACTACGTCCCGGGTCTGCAACGTGCGCAACACGCTGTCAACGTTTACGCCCCTGATGCGCGCGATTTGCGCCCTGGTAATCGGCTGCCTGTAGGCGATGATCGCCAGGGTCTCCATGGCCGCCCTCGTAAGACTTGCACTCTGGTCCCCCGCCACGAACTGGCCCACCCAAGGTGCCCATTTCGCGCGCGCATACACGCGCCATTTCCCCTCAACTTCACGCAACTGGAAGCCACGCTGCGGGCCGTTTCGCTCCCCGTCATAGTCGGCGGCAAGTTCCCGTAGCGCTTTGAGCACGGCCTCTTCCGGCATCTGAATCGCGGTTGCCAAGGCGCTTGGGTCAACCGGTTCAGAGGCGACCATGAGGATCGCCTCCAGCGCCGCCGACAGATCCACGGTTTCCAGTTCGAGGGCGCCCGGCCCACTCCCATCAACCATCTTCTGTCTCCCCCATAATTCCTATTCCAGGGTTACCCCCTGCGGCCGCATCCGCTACCGCATCGCCTGCATCCACCCATTTCACGACCAAGTCCCCCATGGGCTCGGGCTGGTCATACTCCAGGTTGCCCTGCCGATACAGTTGCAGAACCGCCAAGAACCGCGTCACGACAACCGCACCCGAATCAGCGTCTGCGATGAGCTCTGCGAACGTCGCGTTGCGCATACCTTGGAGTTGATCGGAGACGTAGGCCAGTTCCACCTCAAATGAGGCGGCAGGACGCCCAACGTGGTCGGCCTCATCGGGGCGAGGGCGTTGCGCCAGCGCCCCCGCAGCCAGTTCCGCCAAGCCCTCCTTTGTGATGCTCCACCGAAGTTCCGGCAACATCGAAGCGTACGGCTCTTGGAGTGGAACGACCCGCGGAACGGCGCGACTGTGTTGGTCCCACCTCTTCCTCAGTACGTTGCCGGCATCTTGGAGTGCCTTGTATTGGAGTAGGCGAGCAAAAAGCAGGTCCCTGGCCTCAAGGTCCTCATCTGCTAAATCGTCCTCGCCACTATCCCGTGGCAACAGAGAAGCCGCCTTCATATGCAAAAGGGTGGCGGCAACAACAAGGAAATCGGTGGCCGAAGTGAGGTCGGGGTAACGCCGGATGTAACCGAGGAACTCTTCCGTAACCGCAGCCAACGCCACCTCCGTGAGGTCCATCTGCCGGTTCGCAATCAGGCGGAGCAACAGGTCAAAAGGGCCGGTGAAGTTCTCAAGGGTTACGTCAAACTCACGCAAGGAAAGAGGCCCGTATGTGGCCTCCACTTCCAGTTCTCCGCCCTCTGCACGTGCGGGTCCAAGGCGCCGTTCCACGGCAGATACCTACGGGCTAGGGCGCATCGCCGCGCGCCACAACCTCACGCGCCAGGCGACGGTATGCCTGTGCCCCCGGGTGGTTCGGCGCGAACGACGTTATGGGTTCAGTGGCAACCGAGGCGTCAGGGAACTTCACGGTCCTGCGGATCTCTGTTTCAAAAACCAGGTCACCAAACGCCTCATTCAGCCGCTCCAAAACCTCCCTGGAGTGCAGGGTGCGCGTGTCCACCATCGTAGGAACGATCCCGTCGATCTTCAGACGCGGGTTTATGCGGTCACGGACCGTCTCAATCGTCTCCACCAACAGGGCAACCCCACGCAACGCAAAGAATTCCGTTGCAACCGGAATGATGACACCGTGCGCAGCGGTCAGGGCGTTAACCGCCAAAAGCCCAAGGGAGGGCTGGCAGTCAATCAGGATCACGTCATAGTCGCCCTCAACCTGACGCAGCACACGAGCCAGGGCTGATTCCCTGGCCACCTCATTCACCAACTGCAGCTCCGCCGCCGAAAGGTCAATGTTCGCGGGCAGCACGTCCAGGTTGGGTACGTCGGTCTCACATATCGCTTCAGCCGTACTTAGCCGCGGGGTCAGAAGCAGGTTGTAGACAGTGGTTTCCATGTCGAGGGCGTTGATGCCCAACCCGACCGTTGCCGCACCCTGGGGATCAAAATCCACCAGAAGGACCTTACGACCGTATTCTGCCAACGCCGCACCAAGATTGATAGCAGTGGTCGTTTTCCCGACGCCGCCCTTTTGGTTGCACATCGCGATTATGCGCGCCGGCCCGTGTTCACCAAGCGGCTGGGGCACGGGAAAGTCTTCACCGTCTTCTACGCCCACCAGGGCCATTTGGTAATCCGCACTCACACTCCCAACTTTACAATGGAAACGATCCGGCTGGGGACCGCCTGCCACAAACACTCCTCACGCGCGCGGATGCGTTGACCTGGCTGATCTCCCCACGGGTCAGACGCGGTCTGCTCCTCACGCGCGCGGGTGGGTTGACCTGTAGACCTCTGTTAGCAGCCCAGGTGAGAGCTTTGTGTAGATCTGGGTGGTGGCAACACTGGCGTGTCCAAGGAGCTCTTGGACCTCCCGCACAGAGGCACCACCTTCAAGCAGGTGGGTTGCGAAAGAGTGGCGAAGAACGTGTGGGGAAATCTCGCTCTCAACCCCAGCCCTCGTCGCCGCATCTTTCAGGATCGCCCACGCAGATTGCCTAGAAAGAGGGCGTCCGCGGGTGTTCAAGAACACGAGGGCGGAACCGGGCCCCTTCTGAGCCAACGCTGGGCGCCCTCGCACCAAATACGCGCTCAGGGCGTCGGTTGCGTAGCTCCCCAACGGCACTAGGCGCTCTTTGCGGCCCTTCCCGAAAAGGGCGACGACAGAGACGCCCTCGCCAAAATCAATGTCATCCCGCACCACGCCAACGGCTTCGGATACCCGTGCACCCGTGGCGTAGAGGAACTCAAGCAACGCGCGGTCCCGCAGTCCGGCAGGCGTTTCTGGAAACGGCCCGTCCAGGAGTTGGGCGACCTGGTGCGTGGTGAGCGCCTTCGGCAGTGCGGACCCGATCTTGGGGGGCGTTACGTCCGTGGCTGGATTCGTCTGGGCTAACCCCTCCCGAACCGCCCACGTATAGAAGGACCGCACCGCAGAGAGGTTCCGGGCAACCGACCTGGGTGCCAACGGGCGGCGGTCCGCGCTCCCTTCCGACAGGGACAACGCGTAGCGCTCCACGTCCTGCGGGAGCGCCTCAAAAACCGGAGTGTCTTCCAGAAAATCGAGGTAGCGGGCAACATCGCGACGGTAGTTGCTCACCGTGTTTATCGAGGCCCCACGCACCACAGTCAGGTCATCTAAAAACCATTGAAGGGCCCTTTTGTTGTCGCGGTGCGTGGAAGGGCTCATATATTGATTCTATGCATCTGAGACCTTGAGAGAGGGGCGCTAGACTGGCATGGGTGACAAGGCGAAGAAGTCTTGATAACCATTTGTGGTCTAGGACGAAAGTGGAGAAGAAATTGTACTGGGATGAAAGAGACGACCGCGCAGTTGCTATGGCCAAGGCCCTGGCTGCGGATGCTGTAGAGAATGCGGGATCAGGACACCCTGGGACACCTATCTCCCTTGCGGCCGCCGCCTACTTGCTCTACCAGCGCCATCTCCGCTTCGATCCGAAGGATCCGCTTTGGATTGGGCGCGACCGGTTCGTTCTTTCAGCGGGCCACGCATCCGCATTGCAGTACATCCAGCTATACATGGCTGGCGTCGACATGGAGCTCTCCGATCTGCAGGGCTTCCGTTTCTTCGGGTCGAAGACACCCGGTCACCCGGAGCTTGGACACACCGCGGGTATAGAGGTGACCACCGGCCCGCTGGGATCCGGGGTTGCGGCAGCGGTTGGTATGGCCATGGCTGCGCGCCGTGAGCATGGAATGTTTGACCCAGAGACTGCTTTGGGTGAGTCACCCTTTGACCACAAGGTTTACGTCATTGCTGGTGACGGCTGCCTTCAGGAAGGCATCGCGTCAGAAGCCGCGTCTTTGGCGGGCACGCAGGAGCTGGGCAACCTCATCCTGATTTATGACGACAACCGCATCTCTATAGAAGACAACACGTCGATTGCTTTCAATGAGGATGTGCTGGCACGGTTTGAGTCCTACGGGTGGCACACGCAGAAGGTTGACTGGCTGCAGGCTGACGGGTCATACAAGGAAGATGTCCACGCACTGAACGCTGCTCTCATTGCCGCGGAAGAAGAGGTGGAGAAGCCTTCCATCATTGCTCTTTCCACGATCATCGGTTGGCCTACTCCGGGCAAGCAGGATACCGGTGGAATCCACGGTTCGAAGCTGGGGCCTGAGGCATTGGCGGGCCTCAAGGAAGCCGTTGGGATGGACCCGTCAAAGATGTTTGAAGTAGATGAAGACATCTTGGCCTACACCCGTGCTAACGCAGATGCACGGGCTCGCAAGGCAGAGCAGGCGTGGGATAAGGCGTTTGCTGAATGGGCGAAGAAGAACCCGGAGAAGGTTGAGCTTTTGAACCGCATCCGCTCCGGGGAACTGCCCGCGGACCTAGGCGATGCCCTGCCGGTCTTCGAAGCAGGCACCTCTATTGCGACCCGCGCGGCGTCCGGGAAGGCCATCAACGCCATTGCCGGTGTCATGCCGGAGTTCTGGGGCGGGTCAGCAGACCTTGCTGGCTCCAACAACACGATCGTTGCCGGAGAACCGTCGTTCATTCCAGAACGCCGTTCTTCCAAGGCATTCCAAGGCAACATTTTTGGTCGCAACATCCACTTTGGTGTCCGTGAGCACGCCATGGGTGGAATCATGAACGGCATCGCCGCAGACGGACTGACGCGCGTCTACGGAGGCACCTTCTTCGTGTTCGCCGACTACATGCGCGGTGCAGTTCGCTTGGCATCCCTCATGAACCTGCCCGTGACGTACGTTTGGACGCATGACTCCATCGGTGTGGGTGAGGACGGTCCTACGCACCAGCCTGTGGAGCACCTGACCGCCTACCGCGCCATCCCGAACCTCGCGATTGTCCGACCTGCAGACGCGAACGAAACGTCATGGGCATGGAAGGGAATCCTAGAGAAGGCGGGCCCCGCTGGTCTGATCCTCTCGCGCCAGAACCTGCCGGTCTTCCCACGCGGAGGCGACAGCGGATACGCAGACGCTTCAGGTGTTCTGAAGGGCGCGTACACGTTGGTGGATACCGACGGCACGCCAGACGTGATCCTCTTGGCCTCCGGTTCTGAAGTTTCCGTGGCAGTGGAGGCAGCGAAGACCCTTGCCTCTGAGGGTGTCGGTGCGCGCGTGGTTTCGGTCCCGTGCATGGAGTGGTTCGGCGAGCAGGATCAGGAATACAAGGAGTCCGTCCTGCCCTCATCAGTTGAGGCACGCGTGTCGGTCGAAGCCGGCCTGGCAATGCCTTGGGCTGTCTACGTTGGAAACAAGGGACGCAGCGTGTCGATTGAGACGTTCGGTGCCCCTGGAGCAGCGGAGACTCTGTTTGAGCACTTCGGCGTAACTGCGGACGCAGTTGTTGCCGCGGCGAAAGAGTCGATGGCTCTGTAGGCTGGCTCAGGCTTCCAGAGGGAAACTTCCAAGGCCAGGCTTCCAGAGGGAAACCTGCAGAGGGAAACCTGCGAAGGCAGACCTACAGAGGCAGACCTCAACGGGACATCTTAAACATCAGGCGGGGCGTTCGCGGACTTCGGTCCTGCGGGCGCCGCGCCTTTCTGTTTCTTACCTGAGTGTTTGGGTTGGTGGCTGGTGTCGGGGACACAAAGAGAGCCAAACGGACACCAAAAAAGGTGCTTTACAAAAGGGGTCGTGGGTGGCGCTTGGTTCACCTCTGGCTGTGCCATATCGCCAACGGTGCGTGACTGACTGGTGGGATGGCCGGCCCAAGAAGTCTTCTTGGGGTGCATATGTGAGCGCCGCGTTGGCATTCCTTGTGTCGAGTTGGCTTTGTTCGGATCAAGTTGGCTTTGTTCGGATCAAGTTGGCTCTAGATGGTCCAAGATGGCACGGCACA
>CAZTTD010000072.1:0-10487 GCA_964616925.1 uncultured Actinomyces sp. | reverse complement strand
CACGAAAAAGGCGGTGGGGGCCAAAACGCGCCCCACACCGCCTTCCATCGGCTATATCAGTCCTTCGCGGAAACCTTCAACAGAGCTTCACCGAACGAAATATTCCCGTCCGCCCTAGCGTCGATATTCCCGAACTTCTTATGGTTCGTCACCAGAACCGGCGTGATTGGAGAGTATCCCGCGGCGTTGATCGCCTCGATGTCGAACTCAACCAGTGGGTCACCCTTTGTAACGACGTCACCCTTCTTCACCAGAACCTTGAAGCCCTTACCCTCCATGTTCACGGTGTCGATACCGATGTGGACAAGCAGCTCAATGCCACTATCCATCTTCAGACCGATCGCATGACCGGTTGGGAACGTCATGAGCACCTTGGCGTCTCCTGGTGAGACAAGCTTCCCCGCGCTTGGATCAACCGCAACACCCGCACCCACGGCCCCGGACGCGAATCCAGGATCAGGCACCTGCGCCAGTGGTACGACCTTCCCTTCCATGGGACTGTCGAGGACGGTCACGGCACCCGGCTCCATCGCAGCCGCCTTGGGCTTCACCCGGGTGGCTGTCGCGACAGCGGCACCTTCCTTCCCCAGCTCTGCTTCAGCCAGGTACGGTGCCGCATCCTCTTCAGTGACACCCGCCATCTCTGCCGGGGTCTCAAAGCCGTCCTGCGCTTCTTCCTCTTCCAAGATGTCCACGTGCGGGCCACCCTCAGCGGTCTGCTGCGCAATACGAGCCAAGGCTTCCGCCTTCTGCTCAGGCGTGCGGTAGTCGGTGATGACGACCAGTGCCATTGCAGTGAAGAACGCGATGGCGATTGCAATCACGTAGAGGCTCATCGGGGAGAACAGTGGAATGGTCAGCAGTGAGGTAAACGCGAATGCACTTGCGGTTACGCCAGAGGTACCAATGATCATGGAACCCACACCAATGGTCAGACCACCAACGAAACATCCGACCAACATACGCGGGTAGATACGTGCGAACCGTAGGTGAATACCGTAAAGGGACGGCTCAGAAATACCACCGAACAGACCCGCGATCAGAGCACCTGTAGAGGTTTGACGCATCTGAGCGTCCTTCTCACGCAACGCTAGGAACAGCACGCCGGCGGTGGCACCGAAGCACGCAAAGTTCCACGCGCCCATCGGGCCCTGAATGAAGTCGTAGCCCAGCGTGTCGATGTTCATCAGCATTAGCGCGTTTAGCGGCCAGTGCAGACCCAAAGGCACCAAGAACGGGTAGAGCATAGGAATCAGGATCGCGAACAACAGCGGCACCGTGTTGTTTAGCCACGCCAATCCAGCACCAAGCATGGAACCTGCCCACACGCCGATCGGACCCAGGATGAATGCCGTCACGGGGATCATGATGACCATGGAGAGGAACGGCACGAAGACCAGCTGCAGGCTTTCAGGGATTACCTTCTTTATCCCGTGATAGACGAGGGCGAGTAACGCCGCCATCATCAACGGCACAAACACGTTTCCGCCGTAGTCCGACAGGACCATGGGAAGACCAAACACGTTCGCAGTACACTGCTGCGTTCCAAGCGCTGCATCAGTCACACATGCCAAGTCATCGCGGCTTGACAGTGCAATGAACTCAGGGGTCATCAATGCACCCATGACCGCGGCACCAAGCCAGGGGTCAACATTGAGCTTCTTCGATGCGTTATACGCAACCATGATGGGTAGGAAGTAGAAGACGGACCGCCACAGTGTGTCAAGGAATGCCCAGCCAGCCGGCTTCACGTCAGCGCGGAAGTCCTGTACACCGAACGCATCCATCACCGCGGCGAACGCAATGATCAAAGAAGCGCCAAGCAGAACACCGAGGATAGGCCGGAAGCTGTCCGCCAAGTACTCAAAGAATGAGTCCATCCAGACGTTCTTACCCTTGCTCTTCGCCCTGGCTTCCGCCTTCACGTCAGCGTCTGACTTGGGAGCACCTTCCTTCGCTTTCATAGACGGTAGATCGTTGATCTGTGAGAACAGAGTTGCAACACCGCCGCCGATGATCACTTGGTACCGGTCGCCCGCTTGGGGGACCGACCCCATGACTGCCGGAATCTTGTCCAATGCCGCCGTGTCAACCAACTCTGCATTGTTCAGCTGGAAACGCAGCCTAGTAGCGCAGTGGGTGAGGCTAGCGATATTCTCTGGCCCACCGACTGCAGTGACTATCGCTTGCGCGGATGATTCGGCCACTGCTTCCCCCTTTCTTTCACGCCGTGGCGCCCCCTTGCGCCGCGATCATCTCCCTATGTTAGTAGAGATACACATCACAGGGGGGACCCACCAGCCCGCGGGTCAGCATGCGGCCGCCCTAGACCTCCAGCCTTGCTGCCTGTAATGCAGCTCCCATAGCAACGTATTCCGCCTCCGCGGGTATTACGACATTCGCGTCGAGGGCGTCCGGCGCCAGTTCCCGAACCGCCGCAGACTTCGCACCGCCCCCAACTAGGTACACGGTGTCGACAAAGACCCCGAGGCCGCACACGACGTCCAACGCATTGCGCATGAGTGCGAGCAGACCTTCCACCGTCGCACGCGCCACGTGCGCCCGGTCAGAGTTGGCAAGCGTCATCCCCTCAAGTGTCGCGGTAGCGTTCGGCAGGTTAGGAGTCCTTTCACCCTCGAAATAAGGAATCAAACGGAGACCAGCGGCATCCGGAACCGACAGCGCCAACTCATCGAACTCCTGATAAGAGGCTCCCGTCACCGCAGCCATGGAATCAATGATGCGGGACGCGTTCAGCGTGCAAGCCAGAGGAAGCCAGTTCCCAGTGGCGTCGGCAAACCCGTTCACCAATCCGGTGTCGTCAGCGACGGAGTGGTCCGCAACCACCGCAGCCACGCCAGACGTCCCCAGTGACAGCATCGCCTCACCCGGCGACAGATCCAGTCCAAGCGCCGCACCCGCGTTGTCCCCGCACCCCGGGCCCAAAGCGATGTCGCCCCAACCACGGGTCGGATCCACGTAGCCAGCGACGTCCCACGGGTCCAGAATCTTCGGCAAGACTATCTCTTCAGCCTGCTCCGTCGGGATTCGTAGGGCGAGGGCCAGGAGGTCGCGCAGATACACCCCTTCCGTCCTCGACATGTAACCCGTACCCGACGCGTCTGACCGGTCGGTTACCAGGTCGTCCAGATCAGTTGACCCGGAGATCTTCCACGTCAACCAGTCATGTGGCAGGCAGATAGCGGCGATCCGTTTGGCATTCTCTGGCTCGTGATCCGCCAACCACCGCAATTTGGTGACGGTGAGTGATGCGACGGGAGCGGAGCCGGTTGCGTCCAGCCAGAGCGACAGGCCGCGCTCCTCATCGCCCTCGCCCAAATCGTCTATCAAATCAACGGCTGCCTGCGCAGAGCGGGTGTCGTTCCACAGCAGGGCATCGCGAATCACGTTCCCCTCCGCATCCAGGCAGACCATGCCGTGCTGCTGGCCCGCCACGGACAGCGCGCGGACATCGTCCAGACCACCCGCTGCATCCACCGCCTGTACGAAGGCGTCCCACCAGTGGGACGGGTTCACTTCCGTTCCCTCCGGGTGGGACGCGCGCCCCTCCCGCACGACCTCCCCCGAAGTGGGGTCAACGATGACAACTTTGCACGACTGCGTGGACGAATCCACGCCGGCAACATAAGGCCTGCTGGTCACGTCGTGTCCCGCCTCAGCCGATCAGGTGGCGCATGGCCTGCTGGTAAAGCTCCACAAAGTGGTACTCACGGGCGCCCGCTGCGTCGGCGTCGAAGTTTTCGAACGAGGACGGATCGGCCAGGAACTCATCCAACGTCTCGCCCTCAGTCAGGGTCGGGATCGCGAGCTCCCCAATCTTCGCCTGAGCCATGAGCTCCTGCGTCTTCGGGTCTGCGCGGAATGCCTTGGCCTTTTCCTTGAGCATTAGGTACATTTCCATGTTCGCAGCCGCGGTCTCCCAGACGCCTTCCGGGCCTTCGGTGCGCGCGGGCTTGTAGTCGAAGTGGCGCGGTCCGGTGTAACGTGGGCCGTCGTCCTCGCCCGCAAAACCGTTCTCCAGAAGGTCAACGGTGAAGAACGCGCTGGACAGGTCGCCGTGGCCGAACACCTTGTCCTGGTCGTACTTGACGCCGGACTGGCCGTTCAGGTCGATGTGAAAGAGCTTGCCGGCATTCAGCGCCTGAGCGATCCCGTGGGTGTAGTTCAGGTTCGCCATCTGCTCATGCCCCACCTCAGGGTTCAGGCCGACGATGTCGCCATTGTCCAAGGTTGCGATCAGTCCGAGGGCGTGGCCGATAGTGGGAAGGAAGATGTCGCCGCGGGGCTCATTTGGCTTCGGTTCGAGGCCGATGCGCAAGTCGTACCCCTTCTCCTTGATGTAGGCAGCCACGGTGTCCAGGCCCTCACGGTACCTGTTGAAGGCGGCATTCATGTTTTTTGAGGAGTCGTAGTCCATTCCTTCGCGACCGCCCCACATGACGAAGATGTCGGCCCCTAGTTCGGCAGCAACGTCCACGTTGCGCAGGATTTTGCGCAGTCCGAACCGGCGAATGTCGCGGTCGTTGTTGGTGAGTCCACCGTCCTTGAAGACAGGGTGGGTGAAGGTGTTGGTGGTGACCATGGGGATCTTCAGGCCCGTGGTGTCGGCGGCTTCCTTGACCTTGCGGATACGCTCTGCGCGTTCCGCGTCGGTGGCATAGAAGTCGAAGACGTCGTTGTCGTGGAAGGTGAAGCCGTATGCGCCCAGCTCAGCCAGCTTGTGGACGGAATCCCAGGGTTCAAGATCGGCGCGGGTGGCAGTTCCGAAGGGGTCGACCGCGGACCAACCGATGGTCCAGAGTCCGAATGTGAATTTGTCGCTGGGTTGGGGCTTGAGAGTAATCGCTTGTACCGTCTCTTTTTCTCTTCAACATCTCTTCGCTGAGGTCTGAGTTGGAGGTGCCGGACACGGGTCCGTTTTTCCGGTCCGACCACGGTGATCGACGTTCCGGATCTGAACCGTTACAGATCCAACGCGCAGACGCCGTTTGAACTTCCGCCAAACTCTTTGTTCAATGCCTAAACTATCTTGTATAAGAAGTGATGTCAAGCATTATTCTGCGGGAATCTTTTCTGTTATCTCTGGGCGAGGTTCGGGCGACTCTGGTCAGGTCAGCCTTCCAGGGCACCGCCACGCATCTCAGGTTCACGCAGGCGGAACTGGAGGGCACGCAGAGCGGCTCCTACTACCGTTGGCATCCCCTGGATGGGGGCCGCAACGAACTCTATGCCTTCTGAGCCAGGTGGGAATTTTCGCGCTTCAATTTCACGCGACATGCTGGGTTGCATCCACGGGAGCAGCAGCGCCAATCCGGTGCCAAGAACAACCGTCTGCACGTCAATGAGCTTCGCTGCGTTAGACACAGCCAACGCCAAGGCCCGCCCCGCGATGTCAACCGCCCGCTGAGCCGCTTCATTGCCCGCCTTTAGCTGCTCCACCAGGCCCTCAGCGCCCTCGCGCCAGTCAAAATCAGCGTTGGCCGCGATGGCCCTCCATCCCGCGTAGGTCTCCAGACATCCGGAGGCACCACAATGGCAAAGCGGCCCATCGGGAGAGACCGTGGTGTGCCCGATCTCCCCTGCCCAACCGCGCGCTCCTGCCAGCATGACGCCATCGAACACAATCGCACCACCGACGCCAGCGTCACCGCTTATGTAGAGGAACGATGCAGGTTCGTCACCGTTTTGGGCGAGGGCGTTTGCGGCCGCCATGGCCTGAAGGTCAGCGTCATTCATGCATTGCAGCATGGTTCCCGCGGGAAAGTATCGGCGTAGGTGGTCGGCCGGGCGAACAGCCTCCCACCCGAGGTTCGGAGCGTAAATGACCTCCCCAGCAACTGAGTCAACCAGACCGGGCACGCCAATGGTCACCGCACCGATCTCAACGACGCCGTCTGCCTGGAGTTGGTCACACATTGCCTGCGCGGACTCTCCCAAAGTCCGCAACGTTTCTGCGGGGTCGGAGCAGGCATAGTCTCCGCGGTCCACAAATTGCGCAAGGATCCCACCGGACAAATCCACCGCAACCCCGGCCAGATGGTCAACGTTGACTTCTAGGCCAACTCCGACAATGCGACCAACCGAAGGAAATAGAGGTGTGGAAGGCCGTCCCATGCGCATCTCCGCACTGGGTGTGCCCTCTTCAATCACGCCGGCTTTCAGAAGGTCTGCGACAAGTCTTGAAGAAGTCGCCCTAGTCAACCCGGTCCGTGCCGCTATATCTGCGCGGGACAGTCCGCCCCCGCATGAGAATATCTCAGTCAGCACCAGCGCCAGGTTTGCGGTGCGAACCGTGGCTTGGTCGGAGGTGAGCGTCGCCCCGATGTCATCTTCTGAACTGCGAATTTCAATGCCCGGGTACACACGCAACCGAGGGTTCTTCGTTGACGGGAGCGCCTTCGGCGCGGCTTCGCTCATAATGTTCCATTGTAGGTAACGCGTCACCTCTTGGCTGAGTTCAAGGACCTGACCAACAGATGTGACAGGCGGGGGAAGGCCAGTATGAGGCGAACGTTCCGGGCCCGTCCCGCTCCGGCTTCGAGGGGAAAGCCGCGGCACCCCTTCTATTCAGTCGAGGGCGTGTTCATCCGGTCGAGGGCGTGTCTTGCCCGTTCTGCTTCAGGTACTGACGCGTATTCGCGCCAACCACCACCAGCGCGGCGACTATCGCTGCTATTGCTACCGGCGTTGAGTACAGGGGGCCACTTAGACGCGCTATTGCTATCCATGCAAGCGCCCAGCTCATCGCTGCGGTCACAGACCATCGGGCGCCAAGACGGATAGCGAACAGAACCCCGATTCCCGCGGCCACCGCCAGGACTGCGATTGTTATGGTTTCCGCCCATGGCGCTCCCGGGTCTACCCCGGCGGAGATAAGAGCAATCGCAACATTCGGGATGCTGGCTACTGTGACCCACCCCAGATATACCCCGAAGGTGCCGTAAACGAAGATACGTTCAACAATAGACTTCGCCTGCGTGTCACTCAGTTTGTCCATGATCATTCCCAGGACAACTGCAAGAGTGAGTATCACTGCGACGCTGGGCCATATCCAACCCAACTGGGTCACTCCCAGCCAAATTGCGTTGAGCACCATTGACGTTGATGCCAGCCAGGCTATTTGAGAAGCCTCAGGGTTTCGAAGTGCTTTCCATTGCCAGACTACGTACCCTGCTAAACCCACATAGATCAGAGACCAAACTGAGAAGGCCTGAGTCGCGGGCGTAAGCAGGGTCGCGTCCGCAGAGAATGCCCCTCCGGCTGAATCTTCGACTCTTGTGCCGATGACTCCAAATCCTGCTAGCGTGCCCAAACCCATGAATACCGCTGACAGGGTAACGACGATCGGACGTAATAGCTGTTTGGATTTCATTTTGTGCTCCGCCCTCGAATATCTAATTTCTCTCGCGTCGGTGGAAGTGGAATAAGGACCGACGTGGCGTCTTTATAGGACTGGTAGTCAGCGCGGTGTCCCCATTTTGAGTCCGCTTTCCGCTCCAGAAGAGGCACTCCGCTGACTTTTGTTAGCAAGAGAGTCACGAACACGGGAGAGATCAGTGTGGCGTACTGCCATCCTTCCAATGCTGGTAAGGCCATTAGGGCTACCCCGCTCCAAAGAACAATCTCACCGAAATAGTTCGGGTGCCTAGACCAAGACCAGACGCCCGCACGGATGAACTCATCTCTGTTAGCCGGATCTGCACGAAAGCGACTCTTCTGGGCGTCGGCAACAACTTCAAGAGCGAACCCGCTAATCCAGATCAGAAAGCCCACGATCGTGAGAGCGCCGAGTGGAGGCTGGTTCAATGCCGTCACGGCAGCGAGGGCGGCAGAGAGCGTAATGGAAATCCATAGCCCCTGGATCATCCACACGTTGAGGAACCTGAGAAGGCTCTGCTTGATTTCGTCGAAGCGATCATCTTTCCCCGCTTTGCGGACCCGCCGGAACAGGAACGGCCCCAGCCGACCCGCCCAGACAGTAACTGAGACCGTGATTAGTATTGCCGAGAAATCGAAGTTGGCGCTGAGAAACAATGCCCCAAGTATCGTGGTTATGTAAGTGAGGCTGCCAGTGAGGTCATAGAACTTTTCTGTCCTCTTAGCCCAGGCGGGAATGAAAGCAAGGATCTGGACTAGGAAGATCCAAGCAACCGCCATCGCGAATACGGGCACACCCCACACTCGGGTGCCACCTTGCGAGCCTGCCCACCCCATCGCACCAGCGGCCGCTAGAACAATAATGAGCACTAGGACCGAACCGCCGCCTGTGCCGCGTGCCCTTGAAGGCCGGTCGTTGCTGGTCTCCACGTTTGTGGTTTTACTCTGATTTGGCTGTTGGGTCATGACTTTGTTTTCTCTTTGTAGATTCTCAGGATGTGCGTGGAGTGTTGCTCCAGGAAATCGCTACGCCGCAGTTTCTGAGTTGGGGTGAGCATGCCGTTTTCCTCCGACAGCGGGGTAGTAATGACGGCGATCCGCCTGACCCGCTCAGCTCGGGATACCGCACTGTTTGCCGTGTCAACCACGCGTTGGATGTGATCCAGAATGTCCTTGTTGCCAATCGCTGTTCCTTGCGCGTTACCTGCTTCTTCGGCCGCGGTAAGCGCCTTGACCAGCTCGGTAATACCTTTTGTTTTGGCCCAGCGCATGGCTTCTTCAGGTTCGAGGACGATGATCGCGGCCGCGTAAGGTTTGTTTTCCCCTACCATTACCGCGTGGCCAACAAGCGGGTCTTTAGCAATTGTTTGCTCCCAGGGTTCCGGGGCTATGTTCTTACCGTTGGCCGTTACGATGATGTTCTTAAGCCGCCCGTGGATATAGAGGTACCCATCTTCATCTAGTCGGCCGAGGTCGCCGGTCCGGTAGAAGCCACTTTCGAATGCATCGAGGTCGTCGGCGGGGTCCAGGTATCCGGGGGTTACGCCTACTCCTTTGACCTGCACTTCACCTTGGTCTGAGATCCGGATGACCGACCCTGGAATGGGGGTCCCAACGGATCCGGCCCGCATTTTTCCGGGGCGGTTGCCGGTGATGGGCGCGGTTGTTTCGGTTAGCCCGTAGCCTTCAAGTACCGGGATCCCCGCGCCTCGAAAGAAGTTTCCAAGATCAGCGTTCAGAGCAGAAGCACCGGAGAGCAAGTACTCGATTTTCCCGCCCAGAAGAGACCGAATGCGCCGGTAGAACAAGCGATCAAATATTCTTCGCTGGACCTTGAGGTTCCAGTGAGGCTTCAGGGATGGGTCGCGCTGAGTTTTTTCTAGGTACTCACCCCAGGCGATCGCCGTATTCTCAGCCATTGCAAAAGCCCAGCCAAGCTTCTTTTCTTGAGCCTTACCCATGGCTGCATCTCTGATCTTTTCCAGAACTCTGGGGACCACGACCATGAAAGTAGGTTGCACCTCACCCATAAGCTGGATCGCCTTCTGAGGGTTGCCTTCGTGAACTATCTTCATCCCGGCTAAAACCGAAACGAGTTGCAATCCTTGGGCTAACACGTGAGCAAGTGGCAACAGGATTATTGTCGAAGCCTGTTCGTTCACAACTTCCTCATATGCTCCAGCAACCTGCAGCGATAAGCGCACGAAATTGCCGTGCGTTATGCGGACTCCTTTGATGTTGCCGGTAGTACCGGATGTGAAAACGATGCTCGCTAGGTCGTCGGGCGTAGTCGCTCTGACTCGGCGGTCCAGCTCACCTACCTTGACACCTACCTCGACCGCGCTTGACTCCCCCAGAAGGACCAGTTCCTGTAGACCTCCTAGTCCCGTCTCATCAAAGCTCCAAATTCTGTAATCAGGTGATGCTTCTCTGATCACGTCGCTCTCAGCCATGCCTTTGGCGAAAATTACGTCGGCCTCGCTTTCACCAAGTATCTTCTTCACCTGGGAAACCGAAGCGGTGCTGTGGATAGGAACAACAACTCCTCCAACCTCCCATATGGCGAAGCTTGCTAAGGACCACTCATAGCAAGTTGGAGACATGATTCCGACTCTGTCACCCACGCCCACACCTGCCGCCACTAGGCCAGCAGCGACAGCTCTCACTTCCTCAAGGAACTTGGCGGTAGTGACGTCAACTACTTCTCCGTTCGCCTGCTTGCCAAAGGCAACATGGTCCGGGTTATTGGTTGCGCGATGGTGAAGAACAGCGGACGCCGAAGACAAATCGCTGTTGTGGACCATCACAGGGGCACTCACTTCTCGCATGTCTCTCCAAAGAGTTTCGGTACTTCGTTCTCAACACGAGAATACCTTACCTAGCTAATAGAACGCTAGGCTAGGTATAATCTGTTCAGGAATACCCCCATTGAGAAAGGCCACACCATCGCGTTTCCGAGACGATTGCCATCCACCAAGGAGCATTGTTTAGCCGGGGTTGTTAGTAGCAAACGGTGCGCCCAGAACCGGCGTGTCTAGCAGTCTTGTTGTAGGCCGTTTGGTCGCGGTTTCTGACGTGGTTTTGGCAGC
>CAZTTD010000071.1:0-10521 GCA_964616925.1 uncultured Actinomyces sp. | reverse complement strand
GAGACGATCAGCTCACGGCGCCCATCAAACGCATCGCGCATCTCCGCGACAGCATCCTGCGGGCCGGTCAGCGCCTCAATCGCTGCCTTCTGCGCGATGTTGTTCACGTTCGACGTCAGGTGAGACTGTAGCGCCCCGGCCGCCTTGATCACGTCTGAGGGGCCCACCATCCAGCCCACGCGCCAACCGGTCATTGCGTAACTCTTCGCGACCCCGTTCAGCGTCAGCAGCTGGTTCGCGATTTCCGGCACGGCCTTGTACATAGGCAGGACTTCCATGCCGTCATAAACCAGTGCCTCATAGATGTCATCAGCGATGATCCAGATACCGTTTTCAAGCGCCCACTGCGCAATCGCGCGGACCTCATCTGGGGAGTACACGGAGCCCGTCGGGTTGTTCGGAGAGCAGAAGATGAGGGCGATCGTCTTGTCGGTGCGCGCCGCCTCCAACTGCTCAACCGTCACCTTGTAGTCGGTGGAGATGTCTGCCACCACGTCCACGGGCACCCCGCCCGCCAACTTGATGGTCTCCGGGTATGTCGTCCAGTAGGGGGCGGGGAGAAGTACCTCATCGCCCTCGTCAATAATGGCGGCGCACGCCTGGTAGACCGCCTGCTTGCCGCCGTTCGTGATTAGCACGTCGTTCGCGGTGAGTTCCTTGTCCCCGAAGACCCCAATCCGCTTCGCAACGGCCTCACGAAGCGCGAGCAAGCCATTCCCCGGCGTGTATCTGTACGAGGTCGGATCCGCCGTCGCAATCAACGCCGCATCGACGATGTTCTTGGGCGTGTCGAAGTTGGGCTCACCGGGGGCGAAGTTGATGACGGGCTCCCCGGACGCCTTCAGGGCCTTACTCTTCGCATCGATAGCGAGGGTCGCCGACGGCGTGATCGCGGCCAAACGGGCAGAAACGCGGTGATTCGGTTTTTTATTCATGCCCCAAGCGTGCCACGACTGCGGGGGAGGTGTGAGGGGACTCTCCAATACTTGGACCGCGCGTGCGTGCGTAGGCGGGCGAGGGCGGGCGGTGCGTTCGCGAGCAGGCGGTGCGTGCGTGCGTGGGCTGGGCGTTCGTGCGGGCTGGGCATCCGCGCTGTTCGCGGGCGAGGGCGGAATGTAGTTCATCCCTCAGCCAAGCCTGCGCGTTGGACAGGAGGCCGAGGGCGGCACTACAATCAAACTCGCACTGCGGCAGAGGAACCAAACCGCAGAGTAGGGCAGTGGCGCAATTGGTAGCGCACCGGTCTCCAAAACCGGCGGTTCCGGGTTCGAGTCCCGGCTGCCCTGCCAGTACACCAACTGATCGGCCGGTCGGGCAAGTGCGGGGAGAAGTAATTGAGTCAGACAACTAGCCTTCCGGGCGACGGTGAACTTCTGCCGGATCTGGACACCGGAAAGACGGTAGCGAAAGACCGCACCAAGACGGGCGCGACGCGGAAGCGTGATGAGCGGCCGGAAGAGAAGAAGCCGAACATTTTTGCTCGGATCGCGCTGTTCGTTCGCCAGGTCATCGCGGAAATGAAGAAGGTCACGTATCCCACAAAGGAAGAGTTGTGGATGTACTTCCTTGTAGTCATCGTGTTCGTTGCGGTGATGATGCTTTTCACCGGTGTCATTGACCTAGGCTCTAAAGAGATATCTAGACTAGTATTTGGTTAGTAATCAAAGAACCCGCCGCAGAGACTGTAGGCGGGTTTTTTGAAACCAGATTTGGCGTGCATACGCCGTTACGGGTGCAGGGATGCAACCCAGCGAAAGGATATGCAATGGCGGGAGAGATTTTCAGCGGGCGCGACTTTGACGTTGACGAGGAGGCTGTTGCACAGGTCGACGCGGAGTTGGAAGGGTTCGGGGTGGACGACTCCGACCAGGACGACTCGACGTTTGAGCCGGAGACTGCAGAGCAGAAGGCGAAGGAGGCAGCGGCTGCCATGGCTATGGCAGAGGCTGCTGAGGACGTCGCCCACGTAAACGCAGCCCAGCCAGAGGATGCTGAGGAGGCAGGTGCGGCCGACGGGCCGGCGGGAGCCGGCGACGCACCCGCGGGAGATACTGACGCGCCCGCGGGAGCTGCTGACGTGCCGACGGGAGCTGCTGACACATCGGCGGACGCCCTCGAAACGACAGAAGACGATGCCGAACTGGACCCTATGGACGCACTTCGTGAGGAGTTTGAGGAGCAGGGCGGGGACTGGTACGTCGTCCACACGTTCTCCGGTCATGAGCGCAAGGTGAAGGAAAACCTGGAGCGGCGCGTGGAGAATGAGGAGCTGCAGCGCCTGATTACTCGTGTTGAGGTGCCGATGGAAGAAGTGACTGAGGTTCGCAATACGGTTCGCAAGAAGGTGATGCGGCCGCGTATTCCGGGTTACGTCCTCGTTCAAATGCAGGGCACCGGCTTTGACGATGAGATGGATGAGCAGTTGTGGCGCGTCGTGAAAGAGACGCCCGCCGTGACCGGATTCGTTGGGGATCAGTACAATCCGATGCCGCTTCCGATGGAGGAGGCGCTGACGATGCTGGCGCCGGGGCTCCTGATTGGTAAGGAACAGAAGAAGTCTGCGGCTGCCAAGGCTGCGCCTGTCGTCATTGATTGGGAGATCGGTGAGGTTGTGCGCGTGACGGATGGGCCGTTTGCGGAGCTGACGGCTGAGATCTCCGAAATCATGGTGGAAACTCAGCGGCTGAAGGTCCTGGTGACCATCTTTGAGCGTGAGACGCCACTTGAGCTGCGGTTTGACCAGGTTCAGAAACTGGACAAGTAGAGCGGCAGTGTAAGTGAAGTCGCACACGGGCGGGGTGATCTGCCCGTGTGTGAAGAGTAGAATCGCAGCTTGCGTGTGCATTGTCAGTGCACGCAGTCGCCTTGGATAAGGCGGTCGCCTCCGGGAATCCGGTGTGCGAAATGTAAGTAGTGAAGGACCCACAAAAACTATGGCACCGAAGAAAAAGGTAACTGGGCTAATCAAGCTTCAGATTCCCGCCGGTCAAGCCAACCCTGCGCCACCCGTTGGTCCGGCGCTGGGTCAGCACGGCGTGAACATCATGGAGTTCTGCAAGGCCTACAACGCGGCAACCGAATCGCAGCGCGGGAACATTGTCCCGGTTGAGATCACCGTGTATGAGGATCGCTCGTTCACATTCGTGACGAAGACTCCTCCGGCCTCAGAAATGATCAAGAAGGCAGCAGGGGTCGGAAAGGGCTCAGCGACGCCGCACACCTCCAAGGTTGGGAAACTGACCGAAGCGCAGGTGCGTGAGATCGCGGAGACGAAGAAGGAAGACCTCAACGCCAACGACATCGAAGCCGCAATGAAGATCATTGCTGGCACCGCCCGCTCCATGGGCATCACGGTTGAAGCCTGATTTAGAGATTTTTTAGTGGTAGGGCCGCGCAGCCCGTTCACCACAACTGCAAGGAGATAAGCAGCATGGCAAAGCGCTCGAAGAAGTACCGGGCAGCCGCGGAAAAGATTGTTCCCGGTATCCTTTACAGCCCGTACGAAGCAATGAAACTGGCGAAGGAAACGTCAGTCACGAAGTTCCCGTCCACGGTGGAAGGTGCCGTCCGCTTGGGCGTCGACCCCCGTAAGGCGGATCAGATGGTTCGTGGCACCGTCAGCCTGCCGAACGGCACCGGTAAGACCGCTAGGGTCCTGGTCTTCGCCGTTGGTGAGAAGGCAACCCAGGCTGAAGAGGCCGGGGCGGATGAGGTCGGCGGGGATGAACTGATCGCTAAGGTAGCGAAGGGGTACGTCGATTTTGACGTTGCAGTCGCAACTCCGGACATGATGGGGAAGGTCGGTCGTCTTGGCCGCGTGCTGGGTCCGCGTGGCCTTATGCCTAACCCGAAGACCGGCACCGTAACCATGGATGTCGCTAAGGCAATCAAGGACATCAAGGGCGGTCGTATTGAGTTCCGTGTTGACAAGCACGCGAACGTTCACTTTGTTCTGGGGAATACGGACTTCACGGCTCGTGCCCTGACGGAGAACTACGCGGCGGTCTTGGAAGAGATCCTGCGTTTGAAGCCGACCACCGCAAAGGGTCGTTACCTTCAGAAGATCACCGCCGCAACGACGATGGGTCCGGGCATCCCGATTGATCCGTCGAAGACGCGTGCGTTGGTGGATGAGATTGAGGACGAGGACGCGGCGTAAGCGTTCCCAACAACCTCTGATCCCGGCTCCCTGTGTGGGGGCTGGGATTTTTTGTGGGTTGGGTTGGGGTGTGCGGTGGGTTGGGTGTGAGGCGTGGGTTGGCTGTGAGTTGTAGCGGGGGTATGTGGACCGGGTGTGTTGATCGGGTAGTGCGGGCGCGTTGTTCGGGTATCTGTTGCACAGTTTGAATGGTGCCCCCCTTTTGCATGGTGGATGCTGGCACAGATACGAAAAGCCCCTCAAAACTACATAGCGGGACCAAAACTACATACGGGGACACAAAAAGGTAATAAAAACACTGTAATCTTTCCCCCGTATGTAGTTTTGGTCCCGCTATGTAGTTTTGGCGCGGGTTACGGGCGCTGCGGAAGGTTCGCGGACGAGTGGACGGTTGTTTTCCTGTTTTGTCGTCGCGCGGCGGCGCCAAACACTTCGGATTTGAGTCCTACGCTGCTTAGATCGCCGTTATCGTCTTGGATCGCCGCTATAGCTGTGCGACAACGGCGATCTAGCGTTCGGGGCCTCGCCGTGGGAAGCCGCGGGAGGTCGCAGGAGGCTGCAGAAGGTTATAGGAGCGCTCCCATGGGCGCACTTGCAGGTTTTGGGCTGCGGGAGGGCGCAGGACACTTCGGGAGGTTATGGAAGCGCTCCGATCGATGCCCACACAGGCGTTGGGGAGTGGGGGGACGGTCCCTACTGGGGGTTGCGGTCAGGCAGACCTATGATTCTGTCCATCGCCACGGGCAGCCACTCATTCCAGAACCTGTAGTTGTGTTGGCCCGGACCCTCCCGATACTCCAACTTCATGCCCGCCTTTCCAGCGGCATCGCGGAAACGCCTGTTCTGTTCCAAGAGTCGGTCGCTTTCCCCACACACCGCGAAGTAGCGCACGTCGGCAAGTGAACACTGCGCACCATCGCCCTCGCCCGTCTGTTCCGAAACCCGAGCTACCAAGTCATCTTCTGGACGTGGGCTGACGGTGTTGCCGAACCCGATCTCGTACAAGTCCGGATGGCGCCCGCGGAATGCTTCCTCCGCGACGTCCAAAGTGCCCGACAGAGCAAAGGCGCCAGCGAAGTTTTGGGGGTAGTCAAAGGCGGCCCGGAAAGCGCCGTACCCGCCCATCGACAGGCCGCCGACAAACGTGTCCTCCCGCATCCGGGACACCCGAAGAGTTGCCCGCAGCAGATCAGGTAACTCCGAACCGACCCACTTCCCCCAGTTCATGCCCACTTCTTGGTCCAGCCAGAATGAGCGGGCGCCGTCGGGCAGCGCAATCACCAGCCCGTGCTTATCCGCCAGCGCCTGCAGGTCCGTCCGCACAGCCCAGACCGCATGGTTTCCGGTCAATCCGTGCAATAGGATCAGAAGACGAGGCCTATTCATGACCTCCGGGGTGAACACAGTGGCAGAAGTTGCCATTTGAAGAGACTTTGAGCGGACGTCGTTCCAGGTTTGCATAGTCATGCTAACCACCGTAGCGATCTTGGGACACGGAGGGGAGGGAAAGATGGCTGAGACACTGATCAGCACGACAAGGATGCCATCTCGGCTGGAGCTGATTGACCTATACAACTCCGTTGGATGGTCGCGGTACACGGAGAATCCGGATTTGTTGACAGAGGGCGTTGCCGCCAGCCTCCGCGTCGCCACCGCGTGGGATACGTCGGGGAGGTTGGTGGGGCTGGCTCGTCTGGTGGGTGATGGTCACACGATCGTCTACCTGCAGGACGTCTTGGTCCGGCCTCAGTGGCAGCGCACGGGCGTTGGCCGCTGGCTGATGGAAGAGGTTTTCGCGCCGTACGCGCATGTCCGCCAGCAGGTTCTGTTGACGGATGATGAGCCGCGTCAGCGTGCATTCTACGAATCCCTGGGCTTCACGGAAATCCGGGATTTGGACACGGAAACGAGGGCGTTCATCCGGTTTGGCGCGTAGTCGGGGCGAGGGCGCCCGGCCGCGCGCCTGTCGGCAGCGCCCTCCCTACTAGCGCAAGCCCTCCCCAGAGGCACGCAAGTTCAGTCTGTTGGGACAATCTGGGGATAGATGCTGGACACGGCCGCGGCGAACACTCCGAAGAGCGCACCCCCTATGGGCCAGATGACCCAAGAGACATCCCAAGCCGCCGTTGGGAAGCTCCACGCCAAGTAGACAGCGACCATCAACGGCCAGTAGCTCGCCATGACTGCGCGAACCCACACGGGGTATCTTTGGGTGTCGCTGTCGCCATGTTCTGCGCGTGCTTCCGTAAGGCCGGACGCCGACAACCTGGCAGCGGCAGCGTTAGCCCAGTTCGTAGATAGGAAAGCGAGCAACCCTCCGGCCACCAGAACCAACGTTCCGGCCAACCCCAGCGCAATGTATCGGTCCGCGTCGCCTTGAGCCATGTGCTCTGTCAATACCCCAGCAGAAATGATGGGAAGTGCAGCCAGAATCCACAGTGCGATCCCGATGACCAGCCCCCTAACGCGGGCACCAGAGTTCTTGTATTTCAGGGTCGCCGTGTATGCCTCCACGGCAGGAGTGATGCGCCCCGTTCCGTGTGTGATCAGAGTAAATGGCTCCAGCTTCTGGCCCCGCCAAACGAGTGAGCCGACACCGATGGCAACGGACGAAAGAAGAACCACAAACCCAATAATCGTGGCAACGGCGGGGGAGACCACGAACCTGCCGTCGGACGCGGCCACGCTCAACGAAATGAGAGGGATCGGTCCCGTCACCAAGATGGCTACGCCCCACGCCAGCATCCACCTTGTCTGTTGGTAGACAGCCGCAAAGTTCTCCGCCTGCGCTATCGAAATGGCGGGCCTTTGATCGAGGGCGATTTTCCCGTCATACCCGCCCCGCGTCGCATCGGGGCGCGCGGATGTCGATGGGCTGTGCGCAGGAGTGCCGAAGGGTGCTCCGGAATTACCAGAAGTGGCCGCACCGGCAAACGGCGACGGCGGTGCGGTGACGGCAGGAGCCAGCTCCAAGTTAGAAGCCACCTCTTCGATGCTGCCGAACTCCGACAGTGCCTGGCCTATTGCCTCATTTTTCGTGCGGCCCGCAGCGATGGCTCCGTTGTAGATGTCTTCCATCATCGCGCGCAGCTCCGCTTTCGCCTCTGCTGCTTCCGGAGTGAATGCATAGGTGCTAAACATTGCGTCCAAATAATTGTCGATGGTTTCCATCAGTGGACTCCTTCCACGAAGCGGTCGATGATGATTTTTGTTTGCTGCCATTCGGCGCATTTCGCAGCGAAAGTGTCCGCTCCTGCGCCGGTTATGCGGTAGTAAGTGCGCGGCTTCCCAGAGTCTGACTGACCTGGGAACGCCTCAACTTGCCCTGTTGCTTCCAACCGTTTCAGAGCGGAGTAGAGCGTAGTTTGCTTCATAACGTAGTTGCCGTGGGCGATCTCAGTAATCGTCTTTCCCATGGCGTACGCATAGGACGGACCTTCCAGCAACTGTGACAGGAGCAGGATGTCGACGTAGCCGCGGATTGCGTCTGCACTGATCATGTCCCACCCCCTGTCAACCATCGCCAGGCGATGCTGAGTCGACTTCTTACGTCAAACATACTATGTGAGACATAGTATGTGTCAAGGGGTAAATATCGATTCGGTTCGCGGTAGTCTTTTCTTTGCTGGGCAAGCGGACGTTGGCGTTTAGTAAGCTCCGCAACAATGAACGACAAGGGCCCGTGGAGAGAGGTCGCATTGGTAGACGAACAGCAGACGGGGCAAAAAGAGGACCTTCCGAAGGCTGGTGTCGTCGCCGATGCGTTACGGGCTCCGGTTGGGTCTAGGGCGCGTATCCGAGTGGCCTCAATGGGCGATGTCGACGACCTCGACCAAATCTTCGCCAACTTTGCGGACCCGAAACAGCGGTGGCGCCGACTGACGGCGGAGGTGGCGGGTACTTTTTTCTTGGTGCTCGCGGCCGCGGGCGGGCCCATGATGGCGGCGGCCATTCCGGGTTCCGTGAGCAACACGGCCGCCGTGGTAGCGCCCGGGATGATGGTGATGGCGGTGATCATGGCGTTCGGCAAAGTCTCAGGCGCTCACCTGAACCCGTCGGTGAGTTTCGCATTCGCCCTGCGCGGGGACTTTCCTTGGTCGCGAGTTCCTCCATACATTCTCGCCCAACTACTTGGCGCCACGGCCGCGGGACTGCTTCTGCAGGCGGTGGTGGCGACGTCGGCGAGGAACGGATCGACCTACCCCGCCCACGGCTACTCCGCAGCCTCAGCGTTCGTGATGGAACTGGTCCTGACCTTCGGTTTGCTCACCGTGATTCTTGGGACCGCGTCCGGGGCGCAGAATATCGGCGTGATTGGTTCGGTGGGGGTGGGCGCGTATATCGCCCTCGCCGGAATGTGGGGGAGTCCCATTTCGGGCGCGTCCATGAACCCCGCGCGAACGTTCGGCCCCAACCTGGCCGCCCTAGATTTCACCGCGTATTGGGTTTACGTGGCGGGCCCGTTCATTGGGGCAACGCTTGCGGTCGGGCTTGGGTACGTGCTCCGCGGGCCGGGCGGGGGATGGTACGGGTCGCTCGCGGCTCAGGGGGACGAGGGCGAAGTGGCGACAGAGGTGCCCGCGGCGCCGTCACCCGAAGCCACGCCCGCGCCGTCGGGTCAAGCCACGTCTGCGCCGTCGGGCCAAGCCACGTCTGCGCCGTCGGGCCAAGCCACGTCTGCGCCGTCGGGCCAAGCCACGTCTGCGCGGGCGTCCTCGTCGGAAAACGGGGCCGCATCGTCCTCGAAATGAAACACCGCGGACCAACTGTGCGCAGCTTCACCGCCCGCGGTTTTCTGCGCGGTGGGCAAGCCTGCTAGTCTGATCGGAGCCGAAGACCGTAGGTGCGTTGGCGGGGAAACCCGGCAACCTGAAATTACCAACGTAGGTGTACAAACGCGCAGCGGAGTGATCCGCCCAGTTTCTGGATTTTGCCCGGTACGTGCCCTACGTGCCGGGATTTTTTACGTCTTCTGCAAACCGTGTGGTTATAGATGAATGTCAGGAGGTGGAAGATGGCGAAGAAGGATAGAGACGCCGTAATAGTTGAGCTGACGGAAAAGTTCCGCGACTCCGGAGCAGTCCTACTGACTGAATACCGTGGTCTAAGCGTGGGACAGATGAAGGACCTACGTCGTTCACTTGGCCAGGGCGTTGAGTATCGCGTTGTCAAGAACACCCTTGCAACTCTGGCAGCCAAGAAGGTTGGATTCGATTTCCTCGAAGAAGATCTGGTTGGCCCGACCGCTATTGCTTTCGTAACTGGGGAACCGGTTGAGGCGGCAAAGGCACTGCGCGATTTCTCCAAGGGGAATGATGCGCTGGTCATTAAGTCAGGTGCGATGGATGGTGCTGCTCTTAGTAAAGAGGCAGTGCAGAAGCTCGCTGATCTTGAGTCCCGTGAGGTGCTGCTAGCCCAGGCTGCCGGCGTCATGAAGGCCAAGATTTCGCAGGCCGCATACGCATTCCAGGCGCTACCGGTCAAGGTAGCTCGCTTGGCAGATGCGCTGCGTGAAAAGCAGGAAGAGGCCGCGTAAGGGAAACCCCTAGCCCTTTTGCGGGCTAAGCGTGACTTCGATTAGTCGAGTTAGACCAAAGATTTCGTTTTATGGGAGGAAATATCATGGCGAAAATGACAAACGATGAACTGATTGCAGTTTTCAAGGAAATGACGCTTCTGGAGCTCTCTGACTTCGTGAAGCTGTTCGAAGAAGAGTTCGACGTTACCGCTGCTGCTCCGGCTGCTGTTGCAGTTGCAGCTGCTCCGGGCGCAGAGGCACCTGTTGAGGAAGAGAAGACGGAGTTTGACGTCGTTCTTGAGTCCTTCGGCATGGAGAAGATCCAGGTCATCAAGGCTGTCCGCGCACTGACCGGACTGGGCCTGAAGGAAGCCAAGGCAAAGGTTGACGGCGCACCGTCCACCATCCTTGAGGGCGCCAAGAAGGAAGACGCTGAGAAGGCCAAGGCAGACATTGAGGCTGTTGGCGGCACCGTCGTCCTGAAGTAGTTTCGGCTATCTCAGGCGGGCTCGCTTCTGGCGCGCACCGCTTTGTCCCGTTGGGACATACAAAACCACCTGTCCGGGAATCCGGGTGGGTGGTTTTTGTGTGTCTGGGGTGCGGTTAAGTTTGTCTGGGTGTGGCGTGTCTGGGGTGTGTCTGTGGCGCGTCGTCTGTGTGTGGCGTGTCGTCGGTGTTCTGTCAAGTTTGTGTCGTCCGTGTGGCTGCTTCTGTGTGTCCCACTTTCGGGTGCTAGTGGCGCGAATAGGATGCCGCGGCGGCGGATGGGCAGTCGGCGGGGGCGAACAGCCAAGAATGTCAACGAAAAAGCCGCAAAAGGGGGAGTTCGTCTTGAGGCGACAAG
>CAZTTD010000070.1:0-10787 GCA_964616925.1 uncultured Actinomyces sp. | reverse complement strand
TAGCGGCGGGGCGGTGGCGGGCAGCGTGCTCCACATACTCGCGCCCCGCCGGCCCGCGCCGCGCTAACAACCGCCAACCTGCGGGCCGACCCGCGCCGCGCTAACACCCGCCAACCTGCGCGCCGACCCGGGCCGGGCTAACACCCGCCAACCTGCGCGCCGACCCGCGCCGACCCAGGCCGGGCACGCGGTCCGACCCGCGCCGGTCCTGAGATCCGCGCAGGCAGTCGCGGGCTCCGACCCGCGCGGCGCCTGCCTGCGCCACGACGCACCAGCCGTCGGTATCCGCATTCCTCTAGTCGGCCTCCAGCGTTGTCGCGTAGCTATGTCCGACGTACCCCTAGAAACCCCCAATGTGGCATTGCCGTGTTGGGGGTTTCTTGCCACTTCGCCACTTTCTGTCACTTCACAGTTGATGGGTTGCCACTTTGGCTCTTTCTCGTTGTTCCGTGGTTGACGCGTTGCCACTTTGTCAGTTGGCCACTGGAAGTCCTTGGGCGCCCTGTCTTAAGTCAGATAGTTGGTTCTGGATGCCAAGTTGGCTCTGGGTGCGTTGCCGCGTTGGGTCTGGATGCGTCAAGTTGGCGTGGCGCGGATCAAGTTGGCTCCAGATAGGTCGAGATGGCACGGTGCGGATCAAGTTGGCTCTAGATGGCCCGAGTTGGCATAGCCATCTTGGGGGTTGGCATGCCATCTTGACGATTTCTGTGGTTCGCATGCCATCTTGGCCGTTTCAGTGGCAGGTCGTGTGCTGCGGGCTGTGCGCCAGGGGTGGCTTGGCAGTGTGTCTGGCAGGTTGAGCGCAGGTTGGGTTGATTTGACGCAGGTTGGCCTTGCTTGAACACGCGATGTGTTGGTTGAACACACGATGTGTTGATCGAACGCACCTTGTGCACGTGCACAACGTGTGTTGAACGTACACATCGTGTGTTGAACTAACACAACCTGCGTTCAGCTCACCCAACCAGCGTTCAGCTCACCCAACTCGCGTGCAACCAACCCGGGTTCTGGAGGTCTTCCACAAGAAGGAGCTTTGACGGCACTTCACGAAATGGGCTGCCAGCGGTGCCTGTGGTGGGTTGAAGCCAAACATCGCAGCGGGCCAGTTGGCGCTTCGACTTTGGGCTTTGTCTTGGACCCGTACCTAGCGAGGCTGCGGTACTTTCGTTGTGGCACCGCGGTATATCCGGAACATTTGGTGGCGGCACCGCGGTATATCCGGAACATTTGGTGGCGGCACGACTGGAACAGTCGGAGCCGTCAATGAGGAATCCAACTCGCAACGCACTGCAAGCGCGCATTGCAAACGTACCTAATCTGGGGCGCCTCACCGCTGCATACGCGTAGTCCCGTCAGATTGGCCTGTTTGTTGTTTCAGAACAGTGGTTGTTTTCCTGGTTGTTGTCCGTTTTCCTTTTGGTTGTGAGTTTTCCTGCCTGTGACCCCTTCATAAGCAGCCAAACTTACAACTGAGGGGAAAACTCGTTGTTTTCCTGTTTATCGCAGCCAATTCAGGCCTCGTTTTCCTGGATGTTGTTTGTTTTCCTGCTTGTGGCACCCTCCGGGCCGCTCGTTTTCCTGCCTGCCGCTGTTGTCAGTTTTCCTGTTTGTTGTCATGCGGGATCACGGGACATCTAGGATCCAGTTGCTAGTGGGCTATGAGAAGGCGCCGTCGGCTCGTTTGATCTCTTTTCAACTTGTTTCAGGGCTGCGTTCGGCCTGGAGTTACCTCCGTACGACTCCAGATAGGCCCCCGTTCTCCTCAGATCGTCGTCATCGTCTTACATCGTCGCTATAGCTATGCGACGACGGTGATCTAATGCGACAACAAAGGTGATCTAAAGTTTCAGATCCCTGCAGGGGCGTGAAAACAGGGCACCTATTGGTGTTTTCGTGGGAGTTTTCACCAGGATTCTAAAGGCCACCCGCTGTGCAGCGGGTTGAGGCTGCCGAAACTGAGTGGGCAGCGGGTTGTGGGTGCCGAAACTGAGTGGGCAGCGGGTTGTGGGTGCCGAAACCGAGCACGAAAGGGTCGATGAGGTACAGAAACGGGCGATATGGCGTGCGAAAGTACCGATGTGGTTTGAGTGCGCGCAGAAACCGGCGATATGGCGTGTGAAAGTGCCGATGTGGTTTGAGCGCGCACAGACTATCGAAGGATGTGGACGACTTTCGATAGTTGTGCCCGGGAACAAGGTTCGATAGTTAGCCACAACCGTCGATAGTTAGCCACAACCATCGATAGTTGAGACCTGATGCGGACGGCAAAGGCACTTTTTGAAAGACCTTTGGCGTCGGACCTACTTCTTCTTGGCTGCACGCTTGCGTTCGGTCCGCAGTGAATAAACCCAGATCATTGTTCCCATGTACCCAAGCGCGAACGCAAATGCTCCAACGGCTCCGATCACCACAAGTGCGCGGGGCAGTGGGATCAGGGCAGCGGCAAGGTAGAGCCCGCAAAAAAATACGAGGCCGGTGAGCATCGCACTGTGCCATAGCTGAGCTGTGTGCGCTTCGGCTTCCGGCTGCTCTGCAACCGTCGCTGCTTCTGTCTCCGAGTGCTGGCGCACCGAGTCGGCTTCCGGCTGCTCCGCAACTTCCTCTGAAGCCGCCGCTACTTTCGCCTCTTTCGCGGCCTGTGGACCCTGGTCAGGATTGGATTTCGCGGACTTCGGGCCTAGGTCAGGATTGGGGACTGTCATCTTCTGGGGTTCCTTGATCTGCAAGATTGCTCCGAGTCTCCTCGGCCTCACCTATCGGAAGCACCGACGTCGTCGGCACTGTCTGTGGTGAAACGCTAACCCAACTGGTCACATCCGAGCGAATATAACCAACCGCCATCTGCCTCAACTCCGGAGAATCCGCACCAATGAGCGCAATGTCCGCCATCAGCAGCCGTCCCATTATCGTCGCCGTGTCTGGGCTGGGAATCAGGCAGCGGATGCCGCGATCATCCCGCGTGCCCTCCCGCACCAGCATCTTGCTCCTAGAATTAAGGTTCTGTGCGAGGTCGAAGGGGACCAACGGCGCCAGCTCCTCCTCCGGCGTCATCAGAACCGTTGAACGCACACAGTCGTACGCCACCAGCGCCTCTGCCGCGAAGTCGCGCGTCTCCTCTTCCTCGAGGCCGCTTTGTGCCCCGTCCAAACCTCCCGACTGCCCGGCATCTCCCGACTGAACGGCCGCGCCGCCGTCACTTTGGGCGAGGGCGCCCCCGTCTTTGTCCGCGCCAGTCGCCGTGTCTGAGTCGGCGCCCGCGTCTGGACTAGTACTCGCGTTTGGGTTGTCGCCCGCGTCTGCGCCCCCGTCCTCGCCACTATCTTCATTGGCGAGGGCGTCCTTGTCGACCTCGTCCTCCTCCACGGGGACTGACGCGACCGCAGCTTCCGGCGCCAGACTGCTCACCTGCGCCCCAAGATCCACGCCGTAGTGGTTCGCCAGCAGCCTTGCCGACGCCATACGCCCGGCCAAAATGGAGGCGAGCGCCTGCCTTTCCTCGGGCTCCAACCCCTCCTGCGCCGCGACCTCGTCCATCTGGAACACGGCCGTCGACCACATGTACGCGGACAGCGGACCGACCTGGTACGGCGCCTCCGCGACCTCACCGGGCAACTCAACCACGGTGTCCGCGTCCGCCCTCTCCTGGAAGTCACCCCACGGTTCCCAAACACCGCCCGACAGCAGGGTCCGGATGTCCGCTGCTTCCGCGGCTTGTACGAGGACGTCCCGGCAACCCTCACATTCCGTGGCCAACCCGGCCATCTCTGAGGTCCTCTGCGCGATGGCCCAATCCGCCCGCGCTACCTCATCGCGCAGTATCTGGACCTCATCTAGCGCCGGAAGAGCGATTACTTCCGCCTGTCCCGTGACGGCGGAGAACATGGGTGGGACGCCTGAGCAGCCGCTCACACCGAGCGCAACTGCTGCGACCAATGTGCCCACCGCTGCTACGCGAAAGGCTGACCTTGTTTTGTGACCTGGGGCGGATGGATACTTCACGAACCGATCATCCCACGATCGAACCAGTAACATGGAAGCATCACCGAGTCTCGGACTAGATCTCGGAACGTACCGAACGGAGAAATGACAGTGACACAGACGAATGTTGAGAGCCAGGTTGAGGAAATGCTTGCTCCGTTGGCAGCGGCTCAGAACACCGTGATCGACAACGTGACGTTGAGCGGCAGTGGGAACAACCAGGTGCTCTCCATAGTTGTGGACCTTGACCGCGCCGGTGCGGACCTGTCCTCCAACCAGGTTGCGTCACTTGCACGGGAGTTCTCCTTGGCGCTGGATAAGAAGGACCCGATTGACGGCGCCTACACGTTGGAAGTGACCTCGCCAGGGGCCGACCGGCAGCTAACAAACCTGCGCCAGTACCGTCGCTCGGTAGGGCGCATGGCCAAAATCGTGCTGAAGGACCATGACAAGGTGAACGGCGTGATCACGAAGGTTGAGACTGACGGGTTCACCGTTCAGTCCGGAGACCATGAGCGCACCATTCCTTTTGACGATGTTAAGGTGGCGCATCTCGTGGTGGAAACACCCAAGGAGGGTTAGTACATGGAAATCGACATGACCACCCTGCGGATGGTGGAACAGGAAAAGGGTGTCAGCCTTGACACCCTTGTCGAAGCAATTGAGGAGGCGCTGCTTCGCGCCTACCACAACATGCCCGGCGCCATTGAGCAGGCACGGATTGAGATCAACCGGAAGTCCGGACGCGCGTCCGTCATTGCGACAGAGACGGACGAGGACGGGACGGTGTTGGGGGAGTTTGACGACACCCCGTCAGATTTCGGCCGCATTGCCACCTCCACGGCAAGGCAGATAATCATGCAGCGGCTTCGCGAAGCAGAAGACAGCCGCGTGCTTGGCACCTACGCGGGTAAAGAGGGAACCGTTGTGACCGGTGTCGTCCAGCAGGGGCGCGACCGTAACGTCACCGTGGTGCAGTTGGGCGAAGATTTCGAAGCTGTGTTGCCTGACAATGAGAAGGTGCCGGGGGAGAGCTACAAGCACGGGGACCGCATTCGCGCCTACGTTGTTTCTGTAGACCGGACCGACAAGGGTCCGCGGATCGTCCTTTCAAGGTCGCACCCCGGGCTGGTGCAGGGACTCTTCCGACGTGAGGTCCCAGAGATTGACCAGGGTTTGGTTGAAATCAAAGCGATTGCTCGCGAAGCGGGGCACCGCACCAAGATCGCGGTGGCTGCAACCCGACCGGATGTGAACGCCAAGGGCGCGTGCATCGGGCCGATGGGTGGGCGCGTACGCAACGTGATGGCCGAACTGGGTGGGGAAAAGATCGACATCGTCGACTGGTCAGAAGACCCCGCCAGGTTCGTATCCAACGCACTATCGCCAGCCAGGGTGTCAAGGGTCATCGTGCATTCTAAGGAGAATAAGACTGCAACAGCGGTGGTCCCGGACTTCCAGCTGCGTCTTGCAATCGGTAAGGACGGCCAAAATGCGCGGCTCGCAGCGCGGTTGACCGGCTTCCACATTGATATCAACTCTGATACGGCTGAGGGCGACGTGGAGGTTTCGCGGTCTTCAATCGCGGACGACGTCTGAGTTCGGCCTACGGGACCTTATGGGCATGCTTGCGCGCCTCGCCCTCGTACCCAACTTCGTGACCAGTCGCTCACGGAGGGGTTACTGGGGTGGGCCGGAGAGGTATTAGACTTGGTGCGCAGACTTGTGACGCAAACTGACGGTTCTGCGCGCGGACCTGTTCGTACCTGTATTGGGTGCGGAAAGCGGGACGCGCGTGCGGCCCTGTTGCGACTATCGCAGGTTGAAGGATCAGCCGTTGTGGTGGATCCTGCGAAAAGTTCGCCCGGGCGTGGCGCGTGGTTGCATCCCTCATGGGAATGCTTCGACAAGGCGCGAAAGTCAAGGCGAATCACTAGGGCGCTCCGTCTGACAGATGGAGTCTCTTGGCAGGCAGTGAAGGACTTCTTTGCTGCCGAAGGCATAGGGGATCGTCCCCACAATGACGAAAGCGGGTTGGAAGCTGATGGGCACCCGATGAGTACCCAGCGATGAGCTGCCAGCAGGTCAAGTAGTCCGTCCTCTCTATTCTTTGGGGATGGACCCGAAGAGGAGAATTTGTGGCAAGGATGCGTGTACATGAGCTCGCAAAGGAGCTCGGCACGACCAGTAAAGATTTGAGGGAATACCTCAACTCACGCGGAGAGTTCGTAACGTCGGCTTCCGCGATGGTTGAGGGACCCGTTGTGCGTGACGCACGTGAGTTTTATCAGGCCAAAGCGAAGGCTGCCGCTACTGCGACGCCGCCCGCTGAGGCAAAGCCGGCGCCGAAGGCGCAAAGCCCGAAGCCAAAGGGCGCGGCACCAACACCAAAGACGCCCAGGTCAAGGGTGAAGCCAGGACCGAAGCCTTCGGCACCTGCTCCAGTACCCGGGCCGGTACCGACACCTGCCCCGACGCCCGCGCCGGGCCCGGCACCAGCGAAGCCCGCTGCGCCGCAGGCTGCGACGCCAGAGCCTAAGAAGCAGACGCCGGCACCTAAGCCGTCATTCAGTCATGCTCCCGTTCCTGGGCCGAAGGCGCCACGCCCGGCTCCGGAGAGGGCTGCGAAACAGCAGCCTGCGCCCCCGCGCGAAGCCCAGAAGCCTGCGCGTTCCGCGGCTCCCAAGCCGGGTGCGCCAAGGCCTGGGGCACCTGTACCGGGGCCACGTCAGGCTCCACCTCGGCCTCGTGGGCCGCGTCCGGGCAACAACCCGTATGCGTCCAGTCAAGGCATGCCTCGTCCAGGTGGCGGTTCGCGTTCAGCGGCGCCACGTCCAGGGGCGCCAAGGCCGGGAGCTCCGCGTCCTGGTGCGCCAAGGCTAGGTGCCCCACGTCCCGGACCGGGCCGTGAAGGTGCTCCACGTCCAGGTGGGGGTCCCCGTCCTAATCCGGGAATGATGCCGGGATCGGCCTCATTCCAGAAGAGCGATACACGCGGTGGTTCTCGTCCTGGGGCCGGCGCGGGTGGTCGTGGACGCCCCGGCGGTCAGCGCCCAGGTGGCGGCGGTCGTTTCGGTGGAGGTGCGCCTGGACAGGGTGCACCGCAGGGCCCAGGTGGGTTCTCTGCACCGCCAAGAGGCGGTCGCGGTGGCGGCCGTGGAGCCGCACCGGGCGCGTTTGGTCGCGGCGGTGGTCGCAGCCAGAAGGGGCGCAAGTCCAAGAGGGCCAAGCGTCAAGAGTTTGAGCAGCAGGCAGCACCGGCAATTGGCGGCGTTTCCGTACCACGCGGCAATGACCAAGAGATCCAGATCCGCCAGGGCGCATCTATTGCGGACTTCGCGGAGAAGATCAATGTCAACCCTGCCGCCCTCGTCACTATCATGTTCCACCTTGGTGAGATGGCAACGGCAACCCAGTCGCTTGACCAGGACTCCTTGGAGGTCTTGGGCGCTGAGCTGGGGTACCGCGTAACGGTTGTTTCGCCGGAAGATGAGGACCGGGAACTGCTGGAGTCGTTTGATATCGACCTCGAAGCTGAAGAGTTGGCGGACGCGGATAACCTGCAGCCGCGTTCTCCGGTTGTGACTGTCATGGGCCACGTTGACCACGGTAAGACCAGGTTGTTGGACGCAATCAGGAACACTGACGTGATCGCGGGTGAGCACGGCGGGATTACCCAGCACATCGGCGCGTACCAGGTTTCGGTCGAGGGCGAGGATGGGGAGCGACCCATCACCTTCCTCGACACCCCGGGCCATGAGGCGTTTACGGCAATGCGTGCGCGTGGTGCGCAGGCTACCGACCTCGCAATCCTGGTGGTCGCCGCGGATGACGGCGTGATGCCGCAGACGGTTGAGGCGATCAACCACGCGCAGGCCGCGGGAGTCCCGATCGTTGTGGCTGTCAACAAGATTGACAAGCCTGAGGCGAACCCGGAGAAGATCCGCGGGCAGCTCACCGAATACGGGCTGGTCGCGGAGGACTTCGGTGGCGACGTCATGTTCGTTGACGTGTCGGCGCGGGAGAATCTGAACATTGACTCGTTGCTTGAGGCGGTCCTTCTGACCGCGGATGCGACGCTGGATCTGTCAGCGAACCCGGAGGCGGAGGCGCGTGGCGTAGCGATTGAAGCGAACCTGGATAAGGGGCGCGGCGCTGTCGTCACCATGCTGGTCCAGCGTGGAACGCTGCATGTTGGAGATGCCGTTGTTGTGGGCTCTTCATACGGCCGTGTTCGCGCGATGTTTGATGAGTACGGCAATGAGGTGGAAGAGGCCGGCCCGGCGCGTCCTGTGCAGATGATTGGTCTGACCTCCGTCCCGCGAGCTGGGGACAGCTTCTTGGTTGCCTCCGATGACCGTACGGCTCGACAGATCGCGTCGAAGCGTGAGGCTGCTGAGAGGCAGGCAATGCTGGCGCGTCGTCGCAAGCGCGTGACCTTGGAAGACTTCGACCGCGTGTTGAAGGAAGGCAAGGTCGACAACCTGAACCTCATCCTGAAGGGCGATGTCGCTGGTGCCGTGGAGGCGCTGGAGGACTCTCTGCTCAAGCTGGATGTTGGGGACGACGTGGCGTTGCGCGTTATTCACCGCGGTGTCGGTGCGGTAACGCAGAACGACGTCAACCTTGCAACGGTGGACAATGCGGTTATCATCGCGTTCAATGTCCGCCCTGCGGAGCGCGTCCAGGAAATGGCCGATGCTGAGGGTGTGGAGATCAAGTACTACACCGTCATCTACCGCGCACTTGAAGAGGTTGAGGAAGCTCTGAAGGGCATGCTCAAGCCGATTTATGAGGACGTGGAGACGGGTGCGGCGGAGATCATGCAGGTCTTCCGCAGTGGCAAGTTCGGCAACATTGCCGGCTCCCTGGTTCGTTCCGGTGTCATCAAGCGTGGTGCGAAGGCTCGCCTTGTTCGCGATGGCGTGGTCGTTGCGTCCGACCTGAAGGTGGAGTCGCTCCGCCGTGAGAAGGACGACGTCACAGAGGTCCGTGAGGGCTTCGAATGCGGTATCACCCTTGGATACAAGGACATCCATGAGGGCGACCGTATTGAGACGTGGGAAACGATCGAGAAGCCGCGTAAGTAGCAGTTTCGGGGCGAGGGCGAACCTAGTGGGTACGTTTTCGCTCTGAAGAACGGCACACACTGGCCGGGCTCAGTTATGGGCCCGGCCAGTGGTGTTTCCGCGGATTTCGCTCCGGCGGGCGGAGCAGCTGGGGACACCAAGCCCGGCCGTCGGCGCACCCGGATACACCAAGCCCGACCAGCGGTGTATTAGGGTGCCGGTGCCCGGGCCAGTGGTGTATCTGGATGCGGGTGCCCGGGCCAGTGGTGTATCTGGATGCGGGTGCCCGGGAATATCCGGCTCTTAAGAGAGGCTGTGGGGACCACATAATTCACGGCTGGCTAGTGCCACACTGCCTGCGGCGCGCAACTAACTGGTGGGATGGCCCTAGAAGTCTTCTTGGGGTGCATATATCAACGCCGAGATGGTGCGGCACGGATCAAGTTGGCTCTGGATAGGTCGAGATGGCGTAGCCATCTTGGGGGTTCACATGCCATCTTGACCACTTCAGTGGTTGACCGTGTGCTGCAGGCTGCGTATAAGGCACTGCTCACCACCAACTAAGCAAACGACGGACCAACTGGTTTCATCTACAGCCCCTTTTCTGAAGCGCCGAATAGGCGCTTCAGAAAAAGGGGCTCTAGGAGGTGTCAGTTGGTCCCTCTTGGGCTTGGTTGGTTGGTTCGTGACACATCGTTGCATTTTGGGCACATCGCTGCAAAACGGGCACAAGGTTAGCTAAACGGCCTGTTTTCGGGCACAACGTTAGCTAAACGGCCCAGTTTTGGGCACATCGTTGCATTATGGGCACAACGTTAGCTAAACGGCCTGTTTTCGGGCACAACGTTCGCAAATCGCCAGTGAGCGGCGTCCAGCTAACGTTGTGTCACGTATCGAACGATGTTCCCGGGCACAACGTTCGACGGTGGGCACATCGTTGCATTATGGGCACAACGTTAGCTAAACGGCCTGTTTTCGGGCACAACGTTGCATTTTGGGCACATCGATTAGCTGAACGGCCGAACTATGTCTTGGGAGACGCTTCGGGGCAACTGAACACAGCTTGTATCGATCGGACGCACTGTGGGTGTACGCACAACGCGTGTTGAACCAATTCAACTTGGGTTCAACCAACACAATGCACGCTGGCCCCACCCCAACGCGCATCCAAAAGGGCACGAACCAAAGGAGAAAGCGGAAACCACCCCGACCGCCGTCCAGACGAGTCGCACCCCTGACAACGCCGACGACCCACAACCCATTTGGTGAAGTGCCGATTAACCTTCGACGTTGGGGATAGCCTTCGGTCTTACGAATTTCGCAGCCCATTGCAGTCCATCGCGAACCGATTCCACCACCGGCGGTGAGCCGCGAACCGATTCCTCCACCCGCAGCATCATCGATGCCAAACGCGGGGTCGAAGTCGCACGGGCTTGCACACGAGGAGTCCCCAAACGTCACAGGCGGCCCCCAGAAGGCATCAAAAGCTAGCAAAGGCCACCAAAAACCACCAAAGGCGACCACAAATCCCATTACTACCCGACGGAAACACCATAATCTTTGTTCAGGACGTGTCCCAGCCGCCGCTTCGGACGTTAGATCGCCCGGAAGGTTTCACCCACCCGCGCAGTCCCACATCCCGCCCAGCTACACCACCCACCCGCGCAGTCCCACATCCCGCCCAGTTCCACCACCCGCGTAGTTCCACCACCCCTGCGCGCCGCCTCTGCGCCGATGGGC
>CAZTTD010000069.1:4219-10971 GCA_964616925.1 uncultured Actinomyces sp. | reverse complement strand
TGCCATCTTGGACTATCTAGAGCCAACTTGATCCGTGCCGCGCCATCTTGGCCTATCCAGTGCCAACTTGGTCCAAGGAGTGCCAACTCGGCGTTGATATATGCACACCAAGAAGACTTCTAGGGCCTTCCCACCAGTTAGCCGGGCGCCGTTGGCGCTGTGGCATTAGCCAGCTGTGGACTGGTACGTGAATCCCTATAGATGATCACAAGACACGACCCCACGGCAGGTTCTCGATCCTCACAGGGGGCGTCGCGTCACAGTCGGCCCAGAGCGGCAGTCGACCAAGAGTCGCAGTCAGCCTAGAGCGGCAGTCGGCCAAGAGCCGTAGCCGGCCAAACGTGACAATCGGCTGATCGAAAGTGGACACGAAACAGGTTGGTCGAGTGATCGTCGTTGCACGCCGGAGAGAGGGGTTGGATCAACAAACCCTCGCTGACACATCCGGGGTCAACGCGCGAACCCTCAACGGTTTGGAACGAGGCACTGGGAATCCAACACTGTCTTCATTAACAAACGAGGCACCGGGAATCCAACACTGTCTTCACTAACGAAGCTCCTCAACACCTTGGGGCTGGAGCTAATGGTGAGTGGCCGGCTGACGGGGAGTGAGGGGCAGCCACTTTAGACGGACAAACACTCAAATAACATTCGCGAATAAACCGTTGTAGGCTTTTTGAGGCGAGGGCGAGAGGACCGCAAGCGGACCATCGCGCGGCAGCTGACGCGTGTGTTGGCGTGGGGCGCGTGCCGGGTCCCAGCTGCCGCGGCGGTCAGCAACGGAGCGTCCGCCGACACGAGCCGCAAGAGGGAGTGAGTGCTTTGACGGATCACCAGCCGACCCAGTGGGATTTGCCTCGGGAAGATCTGCTTGCGGCGGGGCCTCCGCCTCCTCCAGGTTCCGCCGCAGCCCCGCAGGCCCCAGGTTCCTTCGGCACGCCCCCTCATCCGAACCCTCATGGCGTCCCGAACCCTGCTGGCCAGGGCGGCTCTCAGCCGCAGCCGGCTCAGCCTCACGGCACTCTTGAACCGCCGCGGCCTCCCAAGAACCCCCTGATTCGTAGACTCGTCATCACGGCATCGGCCCTCGCTGCGGCGTTAGTCCTTCTTATCGGGGCGGGCGCATTGTGGCTGCACATGGGCCCCGAGTCCACCGACTCCGCCTGCAGCACCTCCTACGCGTGCGCGCCGGTCCAGGATGCGACGGTTGTGTTGGCGGGAGAACCGGGTGTCATCGCCCTCGTCCCCATCGGTGATTCCGGAGTGGTAAACCGCGACGGTCTGACCGTGTTCGCGGCGGTGGTGGCGGATGAAAACACGCTGGTCGCGATGGATTCGACGGCGGCTGGGCGTCCGGTGTGGACGTCGGTCGTGGACGGGGATCTTAGCGAGTGCACGGTTCGCGACCAAGCGATTGACTGCGGGCCGCTGGGCGTATTCGACGTCCTCACCGGACCGACGGACGGCGCGGACGCCGAGCCCAACGAGTCTGGCGCTACGCAGGGGACTGCCGCCCCGGAGGAAGAAAACGGCTCCGGAAGCGCTGCGCAAACCCCGGAAGAGGCGGATGGCGCGACGCAAGTGGCGGACGATGACGCTTCCGCCCTCGAACCGACACCGGACGCGGAAACGCCACACGCGGGCACACCAAGCGCGGAAACGCCACACGCGGGAACAGTGACCGAGGTTCCGACGCACGCGGGCGAGGGGGAGGCTTTCTACCTCGACGGGCACACCCTTCTCGATTCGCGCGGGAAGGAGATCGCGACGTTCGCGCGCGGGCCGGTCTGGCAGATCAATAATGAGGCGGCCGGCGGGAACACGTGGGCGTTCACGGATGGGTCGCGGATCGTCGTGGTGCGCGGCGGGAAGGTTGCGTGGGAGGAGGACGGGGCGCGGGGGTCGCTCGCGGTTAACGCCGAGGCCACGCCGGATTTGGCGATCGGCACTTCCGCGTTGCTGGTGGGGGACGAGGGCGGATTGTCCGCACTTGACTTGGCGACTGGGGAAGAGGTGTGGCGGCTGGATGCGCCGCTCGATTCCTGGTTTGCCCGCGGCGACACCCTCCTGATTGCGGCCGATGGCGACGTCCACTTGATGAGTTTTCCTGATTCGGACGCGGACTCGGGTTCGGGTTCTGGTACGGGTTCGGATTCGGGCGAGGGCGTTGGCGGCGCGGGCTCGCCCTCGTTCCAGACACTGACCTCCCCGGACCTGCCGACTGCGCCAACGTATGAAGACTTCGCGAATGGGGAGTTGGAGATTCCTGATTGGCTGGCGTCTGAACTGGGTTTCGTGAACGGCCCGCGGGTACCTTTGCGCGACGGATTGTATGACCAGATCACGGGTGGGAAAGGGACAGCGACTGTCGTTGTTTTGCATGAGGTGGAGCCACTTTACGTGGGCGGCGACGCATACGCCGTCGCTCTCTGGAGCTACGGACTTAGGCAGTCAGACAACCTTGGGGCCTATTGGAGTGTGTACGACGCGGACCAGAACCTAGTGGCGGCCGAGTATCTGGGGTGGATACCAGGGGTTGTCTGGACGTACTCGCCGGTCGATGCTAGCGCCACAAACTGGGATCTGAACGCGTGGTTCCGTCCCGCACCCACCGGATCCTTCCGGATAGAGATGGAGATGGGCATGTTTACGGAATTCCCCTCGACCGCAGATGTCACATGGAAGTTCGACGGCGCAGAGGCAAAGGTTGAGGGCTTCGCGTTGGCGCTTGCATCGGGGAAGGTGTCGCGCGCTCCTGACATGGCGCAACTCCAGAGCATCTATGATGCGCTGAGCGAGGGCCGTGATGATGAGGCGGCCCCTTACGTCGACGCTTCGGTTTTGAGGGATATGCAAGAATTCGCTACTGGCAGCGGCATGTCGTATCGCGAGCTCGCATTGGCGCCAGGTGGAAAGGTGGAGAAGTGCGTGCTGGCTTCCCCCGGTTGGGATTTCGACTATCCGCCACGCGATGAAAATGATGTGGGGTACGGGTCGATTGGCACCAGCGGTCCAGACCTGTGGGCGTTGCCTCCGGGCACCTGGTACTGCGGGCTGAGCTCCGACATTCACCCGGTAGGCACCGACTGGGACGGAGCGTCGTACTACCTCCAGTATTTCGTTGTTCGGACAGACGAGGACGGGGTGCCATTCATTGAAGGCATCAACCGGAACTACCAGTGAGGTTTTCTGACGGGGTGCTGGCACGTGGGGATTGCACGATCACCGTCGTCCCGTGGATGTGCTCTGCAAACTGGTCCACTCGCCCACGGAGTTCTCTCAGCGCCCGGAACCCGCATCGAAGGTACATACGGGGGTCGAAGATACATACGGGGGAGCAAAAAAGCAATAAAAACACTGTAATCTTTCCCCCGTATGTATCTTCGGCCCCCTTATGTAGTTTCGACGGCCCTTCAATCCTCGACGGTCCTCTATCCTCGACGGCCCTCAAGCCTCGACCTAACGTTGGTTACAAAGCCACGGAACCCCATCAAATGGGGGCAATGCGGCAAGAATGCAATGAACCTGCCCGACACGCCCGCGTGAGCCCGGCCCGTTGCTGAACCCATCGCTGTGACATTGAGACTTTCTCGGCGCTTCTCAAAAAGGGGTCGTGGGACCACATGATTCACGACAATTCACGGCTGGCTAATGTCTCATCGCCAGCGGCGCGCGACTAACTAGTGGGATGGCCCTTGAAGTCTTCTTGGGGGTGCATACGTCAACGCCGAGATGGCTCCGTGCGGATCAAGTTGGCTCTAGAGGGGCCGAGATGGCTCCGTGCGGATCAAGTTGGCTTCGGATGGGTCAAGATGGCATAGCCATCTTGGGGTTTCGCGTGCCATCTTGACTACTTCTGCGGTTGGCACCCGTTTTTTGAGAGCGGATATCGCCGAGTTGGCTCTGGATGGGTCGAGATGGCTTAGCCATCTTGGGGGTTCCCGTGCCATCTTGACTACCTCTATGGTTGGCCATGTGCTGCAGGCTGCGTATAAGGCACAGCACACCCCAACTTAAGGAAGCGCTGGGCCAACTGGTTTCGTTCACAGCCCCTCTTATGAAGCGCCACTTTCTGTGGTGGGGGACAGCTGCTTCGACCCCTCAGTTCGTTACCCTCTACGCCCAAAAAGAGGCCGACCGCCCGGCGCCGACCGCTCCGCGCTGAAAGCCCCGCGAACGATACGCCCAAAAAGAGGCCGACCGCCCGGCGCCGACCGCTCTTCTGTCGGGCAACCAGAGCCGACGGAATACAAGTAATGGGTGGGAGTCGTCTCCGGCTGGCAGTGCGCGAATGGTATGTTAACCATTACATAATGGCGTATCGGCAGATGCTATGGAGCTGGGAAGGCAAGCAGACGTGAGCTGGCTTAGTGAACCTCCACCACCCCCACCACGTCCCGAAGCCCCGGGGTACGGCGCCTCCACATCTAACAGGCAGAGAGTTGGCGTATTTGTCGACGCTGTGAACCGTCCTGCAGTCAATCCGCGAAAAGGCGGTTGGCTGGTTAGGACCGGAGCGATGAGCATTGTTCTTGGAACATGGGGGTTGGTGCTGGGGATCTACCGGTTGCTGGCGGGCACCAGGGTCGTCGGGTGGGTTTTGGGTTCGTCAACACTGTTCCCCGTCGGCTCTATCGCCACGTTGATCATTGGTGCAGTACTGGCTTTTGTTGGCGGAATCCTTCTGATCGTTGCCTTGGTGACATCCCCTAGGAAGGTTCTGCCTGCGATCTTCCTGATAACTTCGTTCATCGTGTTCCTAGTGGGGGCTCCGGTTTCCGTCGGGGCCGGCAAAACCGCATTGGTGAACAGGACAGTAACCGATGCGCGGGCGGCGATCACGCAGGTCCAAGACGGCGGTCTAGAGGCCATAGCGGGCCGGGCCCATAAAGCCCTAGGACTATTGGGAACACTTGGTGTGCCGGTGTCGGGTCTGCAGGAGATGCTGGCCGTTGAATCTACTGACACCGGGAGCGGGACTTAGCTCTTCGCCCTCGCCATGCTAAGTGGTGGACGTTCGGCACGAAAACTGTTGACGTGGTGGTCGGAGGCGTAACCCAGCGCCAATCCCGTAAGGAGCCCATACGACTTGGGGATCTCGAACTCCTTGTCGATGGGGTGGCGCCAGACGGAGAGTACGCCCAGCGGACACGTCGCGACCCCGTGCGCTTCCGCGCTGAGCATGATGGTTTGCAGCAGAATGCCCGTGTCCATCGCGGAGAATGGCAGCAGTTTCTTGTGGGCGAAGAACCACATGACCGCGGGGGCGTTGAAGAACTGCAGGTTGCGCCGGGCGGCCTCGTCGCGCGCGACCCGGTCGTGGCGGGCGACTCCGATGTGCTCGTAGAGGCCTTTGCCGATTTTTTGGCTGCGGGGTTTGAGCTCGGGCGGGTACGGTTTCCACGGTTGGAAGTCGCTGTCCGGAAGAGCCTTGGTGAAGGGTGCTTTGATAATGGCGAGGGCGTTTTTGTGTTGCACGCCAAGTGACCTGTCGAACGCGGCCGTGTAGTCCGCGCGGAGGCGGTCCAACTGTTCCCCCGTTGCGAGGGCGACGATGTAGGGACGCGTATTGCTCCAAGACGCGCACTCACGGCCGTCTTCCAAGATTTGGTCTAACGTCGCCTGCGGGATGGGGTCGGGGAGGAAGTCCCGGGTGGTGCGCCGGGCTTTCAGGAGGTCGGAAAACTCTTCGCTGTGCATGGTCCCAGCTTAGGCGGCGCGTGCTGATTGAGGCGCGTGGGTGGTGGGGTTGTCCGCTGGGCACGTGTACTGATTGAAGCGCGTGGACAGCCGTGGCAACCACAGCGGGTGGATAGCACGGGATCGAGGCCCGCAACCAGTAGAGTCAAAGTTGAGGCCGACCTGTGCCAAACTAAAGACGCTTGAAGCCACTGGCGGCCCGGTGCCACAAAATGCTTTATCCCGCAAGCCGCTTGATGCCAAAGGAGGCCCAAGATGGCGTTTATACCTCTATCAGACCCGAATGCGTGGGTTATGTACCTGATCATGGTGGTGGGAGGCGCCCTAGGTGGCTTTGTTGCCGAGCTTCTGCTCCGCAACGGCGCCGGACAGCTTGAACGCCCCCGGCGACTCAAAGGATTCCTCGATCTCGGCTTCTTCTCCAACATCATCATCGGCATCGTGGCGTCTTTGGTCGTCTTCGCGTTTCTTGGTCCCACATCCGAAGTTGTTGGCGAAAAGATACAGCAGGGATTCCAGCTGCGGACGCTCGTTGGAGTTTCACTCCTCGCAGGCACCGCAGGCGGGACGATCATAACGACCTTGCAGGAGCGGCTCGTAGCGGCGCTGAAGTTGGAACAGGCCCAGGCCCTGGATACCGCGGTTCAGGGCGCGTTGAACAAAATGCTCGCAAGCGCAGAAACACAGCCCGCAGCACCTCAGGATAAGCCTGACGTGAAACCACAGCCTGACGCGCCTTCAGGCGCGGCGGGCGTCGTAGGTGGGGGCCCGGCAGCTCCGCCGGCTGACCTTAGCATCGTCCCCAGCGGCGAAGTCAGGATGCAGGGTATGGTTCCCGCGCGCGCACGCAAACAAGAAACCAGGCAGGTTGTGCCGGTCGAGGCCGTCAAGGAGGCCCTGTCTGAAATCGACGCCGTCAAAGACGCCCTTGGCCTAGGGGAGCCACCGACAACAGGGTGATCCAGCGGTAGTCCGGTGCAGTCGAGAGCGCGATTGGAAACGCCCGCCCCACCAACCTGCGATCATTAGAGGATGAGCGCGCAACGTGAACC
>CAZTTD010000069.1:2565-4119 GCA_964616925.1 uncultured Actinomyces sp. | reverse complement strand
GGCTGGCAACGCACCCCAGCAGGCGCCCTCGAACCACACCGACCACGCCTCCCCGGTGCGCACCGGCGCGAAAGTCGTCATCATCGGCGGAGGGCCGGGCGGGTACGAGGCCGCGACGGTCGCCGCTCGCATGGGCGCCAACGTGACGTTGATTGAGGACCACGGGCTGGGCGGCTCGGCGGTGCTGACCGACGTCGTCCCGTCCAAGACGCTGATCGCGACCGCGGAGCAGGCGCAGGGGTTGGAGGACGGCAGTTTGCTCGGCGTTTCGGCGGCGGATTTCAGCATCGACCTCGCCCTCGTCAACCAGCGCATACGCAACCTTTCCCAGACCCAGTCCGTCGACATTCGCGACGCGCTGACGAACCTGGGCGTGCGGATTGTTGAGGGGCGAGGGCGGATTGACCCCGCGATCAGCGCCGATGGCAGGCGCACCGTGCGCGTGGTGAAGGGTGCGGGCGAGGGCGGCGAGGACGCGGGCGACGGTTTGGGCGAGGGCGGCGGCGAGGACGCGTTCGACACCGACATCGTCCTGATTGCGACCGGCGCGCGCCCACGCGAACTGGACTCCGCCCGCCCCGATGGCAAGCGCATCCTGACGTGGAAGCAACTTTACGAACTGCCGGACTTGCCCGAGCACCTCATCGTCGTCGGCTCCGGCGTCACCGGCGCGGAGTTCGCCAGCGCGTACCTGGCGCTGGGCGCGCGCGTCACGCTGGTGTCGTCGCGGGAGCGGATCCTGCCGGGCGAGGACCCGGACGCTGCCGATATTATCGAGGACGTTTTCCGCGGGCGCGGCATGAACGTGGAGAGTAGGACGAGGGCGGAGTCGGTGACGACGGACGGCTCCTCGGTGACCGTGACGTTGAGTGATGGGCGGAAGGTGGTGGGCTCGCACTGCCTGGTGGCCGTGGGGGCGCTGCCGAATACGGAGGATCTGGGGCTGGCTGAGGCGGGCGTGGAGACGACCTCGTCCGGGCACGTGCGCGTGGATCGCGTGTCGAGGACGACCAGTTACCGGATTTACGCCGCCGGGGACTGCACCGGGGTGCTGCCGCTGGCGTCGGTGGCGGCCGAGCAGGGGCGGATCGCCATGTGGCATGCGCTTGGGGACTCGCTGAAACCGCTGGATACGGAGGCGGTTGCGCGGGCCGTGTTCACTTCTCCGGAGGTCGCGGCGGTGGGAATTTCGCAGGCAGCTGCGGGCGAGGCAGGCGTGCAAACCCGCGTCGCCCAACTTCCCTTGGCGCGCAACCCTAGGGCGAAAATGCAGGGGGTGTCGGAGGGGTTCGTGAAGATTATTTCGTCTCGGTCAGGCGTTGTCCTCGGCGGCGTCGTCGTGGGCCCGCAGGCGTCGGACCTGATTTTCCCGTTGGCGCTTGCGGTTCAGAGCCGGATGACGGTGGATGAGCTGGCGGGGGCGTCGACGATTTATCCCTCGATCAGTGGGACGGTCACTGAGGTTGCGCGGATGCTGCACTGATGGGTGCTGTGGGTGGTGCCTGCGGCGGCGTCGTGCTTCCTTGGGCGGCACGGTGCTTCGCTGGGCGGCGC
>CAZTTD010000069.1:0-2465 GCA_964616925.1 uncultured Actinomyces sp. | reverse complement strand
CCGCATACACGGATGGTGAGGATGCGCTCTCTGGAGTGTTGCCTGGTGAGGGCGCGCCGTCGGATGTGCCGGCGGACGGGGGCGGCGAAGATGCCTCCTCTGGCGTGCTGTCGGACGGCGAGGACGCGCCGTCGGATGTGCCGGCGGACGCGGATGATGAGGAACTCGCGGCAACCGACCTCGCATCGACCCCAGAGACCGTTGAGTTGAACCTCCTTAATATCAACGATTTTCATGGCCGCATTTCCGGGACGCTGACCGGTGGAGTGCTAACGGCCAGTCCGACCGTTCAGTTCGCGGGAACCATCGCGAAGTTAAGGGCGGCTCATGGCGCCGCCAATACGCTGTTTACCTCGGCGGGGGACAATATGGGAGCCTCGTTGTTTCCGTCCTCGATCGCAAATGACGTGCCTACGATTGACCTTCTGAACGCTTTGGGAATGCGCGCCAGTGCTATTGGAAACCATGAGTTTGACGGCGGAATGGCTGACGTGGCGCGGATTGAGAGCCTTCTGGACGGCCCGCTTTTGGGCGCGAACGTCTACTACCGGGACACGGGCGATTTGGCGTTGCCGGCCTACATTGTTGCTGACGTCGCGGGGCTGCGTGTCGGGGTGACCGGCGTGGCGCCAATGGATACCGCGTTCTTGGTCGGTGCTGATCTCACAATGCTTGAGTTTGGGGATCCAGTGGTGGGCGTCAATAACGCGGTTGCCGCAATGGAAGCGCTACCTGCGGCGGAGCGTCCTGATGTGTACGTGGCTCTCTATCACGAGGGGTCGGATTCAGGTCACGCCACCTCCACCCTGGAAGACCAGATGCGCAGGGACCCGCAGTTTGAAGCGATCGTGAACGACACGACTCCGCTGGTTGACGTCATTTTCAACGGTCATACGCACCAAGAATATGACTGGGTTGCCCCGATTCCCGGGACCGATCGGATGCGGCCGGTAATGCAGACTGGTCAATACGGCGCCAACGTGGGCAATGTCGTTCTATCCGTGGACGTGGACACGAAGGAAGTGGTTGACTTTGAAACCGCCCTCGTCCCCGTCAGTCAGGAGCCAATGGCGGACTTGGTTGCCGCGTACCCGGACCCCTTGAATGAGGTCGTCCAGATCGTTACGGACGCGCTGGTTGCGTCGGAGGTTGAGGGCGGTGTGCCGGTTGGAACGCTGACGGCACCGTTGACCCGCGCCTACACCCATGGTGAGTACGTTGATGGATTCTTCCAGTTGACCAGCGATTCCGTTGAGAACCGCCAGCAGGAGTCGCCGATGGGTATCGCTGTGTCTAACGCACTGCGTGACGCGACGGCGCTGTACGGGGAGCCCGCCGATTTCGGTGTGGGTAACGCCGGTGGTTTGCGGGCAGATCTCTATCCCGGACCGGACGGCGAAGTCACTGTGGCGGAGGTTCGTGCGGTGCTTCCCTTCAACGGGGAGGTCTCCAACGTGAAGATGACAGGTGCGCAGATCAAGCGGCTTTTGGAGCAGCAGTGGGATGGCACCTTCCAGCAGTTAGCGCTTTCGGATAACTTCTCCTATACCTACACGGAGGTCTCAGACCCGGCCGGCGGTGAGGACCCTGTGGGTTACATCTGGGAGATGATCCTGAACGATGAACCGGTTCAGATGGACCAGGTTTATGTCGTTGCCACGTACAAGTTCATGGCGACGGGTGGCGACGGCTTCACGGAATTCCTAGAGGGGGAGGCCCTGCACACGGGGATTCCTGACTGGCAGGCTTGGGTGGATTACTTGGATGCGTCCTCGCCGTTGACACCGGATTTTGCTCGTCGAGCTGTCAAGGTCGACGGCCCCCTTGCGGACACCTGGAAGACTGGACAGTCGGTGAGTGTCCAGTACTCCAACCTGAACATGCCCGCCGTTGGTGCGCCCGCAAACGTTGAGGCATCCGCGTACCTAGTTGTGGGCGTGCCGCAGTCGGTTGGCGCTTCGGGTGCAGTTGGTGCTGTCCCCGTTGCGGGTGCTGTTCCTGTCGCGGGTACTGGTCCTGTCGCGGCCTCCGCTTCCGCCGGTGCTGTTCCTTCCGCGACTGCTGCGTCCGCCGATGCTGTTCCTGCAACCTTGGCCATCGTGAACGTCGATGTTGCGGTCGAGGACGGGGCGGCCACGGTGGCCTTTACCGTTCCGCCGGTGACCGATGGTATTCATACTCTGGCATTCGGGGCGTACCCGACGGAGACTAGGGCAATGAACTTTGTGTTCGCTGAGGCGGCCACGTCAGGCGGGGGCGACGGTGGGGAGACTCCGTCGAAACCGGAGGAGAAGCCGACTGCGCCTGAGAGTGGGACGGGCGGATCTGGTTCGTTGGCAAAGACAGGGGCTTCGGTGTTTGGGTTGCTTCTTGGTGCCTCGGCGCTTGGTGCTGCAGGACTGGGTGCACGGCGGCTGGCTAGGCGTGACGCATAAGGATGGTTAGGCGTGACGCATAGGGATGGT
>CAZTTD010000068.1:0-11198 GCA_964616925.1 uncultured Actinomyces sp. | reverse complement strand
CGTTGTGCCCAAAATAGGACCGGATAGGTAACGTTGTGCCCAAAAAGGGCCGGTTAGCTAACTGTGCCCGTGAGGTGCAATTGGGAGGCGACTTAGGCCTTGCCCTCGATGATTACTGCACCATTTCCGGGCAGGAAACCTTCACTGACTGGAGCACTGGAGATAAGTACGGAGCCCTCAGGCAACGGAACAGGCGAATTCCCGAAGTTCACCAAAACCTCAACCGGTGCACACGAGTTTCGCGAGCCCCCTGAGGAGTCGACCGAACCAGGAGACCCGGCAGACTGCGCAACCCCAGCCGAAGCAACCAAACCAAAACCTTCGGCCGAACCCGTGGATGCCGCAACACCATCCGCGCACCCCAACCGCACATGTAATGTCTGCGTCGATGCCGATTCCTCGGGCGTCAGCAGCCACTGCAGTTCGCCCTCGCCCAAAACTGGGTGAGACCTGCGCAGTTCCAGCATCTCCACGTAAAGGGAGAGCATCGAGTCGGGATCCCCGTCCTGCGCCTCCACGGTCAAGTGCGTCCATTCATCAGGTTGCGGAAGCCACGTCGCACCCTTCACTTGGGGAAAGTCTGCGGCAGGCGCGGCAGGCGGGGCAGGCGTGGCTGCGGCAAGCGCAACTGGCGCAACGACCGCCGGAGAAGTCCGCAAGAATCCAAACGGCCGCTCCTCCCCCGACCACGGAAGAGGAACGCGACAACCGTCCCGGCCCAGCACCTTGCCGCCGGACCGCAAAAATCCAGGGTCGGTGCGCAACTCGTCCGGCAAATCTAGGACTTCGGGCAACCCGAGTTCCTGGCCCGCATAGACGTACGCACTCCCCGGCAGCGCGAGCATCAGCAGCGCCATCGCACGCGCCCTCTCCCACCCAACACCGAACCGTTGGGAATATGCCGACACGGGTCGGGACGAGGGCGCAGGCGCAGGTGGCAACGCGTTTCGGGGCGAGGGTGACGACGCAGGCACAGCCACCGGCACGTACTCCCCAACCAGCGCCTCCCCCGACGCATACCTGGTCACTGCCCGCGTCGTATCGTGGTTCTCAATCACCCACGTCGTTGGCGCCCCCACTGCTCTCGCAGCTGCGAGGGACTCTTGAATCCCCCGCGCGACCTCTCCCGCATCCCACGGCGACTTCAGGAACCGGAAGTTGAACGCCTGATGCATCTCATCCGGGCGCAGGAAGAGGGCGACCGTTTCCTCATCAGCACCCGTTTCCAGCACCGCTACCGACCCGGGGTACTCGTCCATGATCTGGCGAAATCGCCGGTAAATCGCGTGCACCGCACTGGCCTCCCCTTTGGGGATCACCGGCGAGCCCTCCTCCGTATCCCGCCACGCCCGATCCTTGATCAACGCATCCGACACGTCAATGCGAAAACCGTCCACGCCCCGGTCAAGCCAGAACCCAAGGACGCCCTCGAAAAACTCCAAAACGCGCGGATTCTCCCAGTTGAAATCTGGCTGCTCCGGCGCAAACAAATGGTAATACCACTGCCCATCCGCAACCCGCGTCCAACTAAGCCCGCCAAACACGGACTGCCAGTTGTTCGGGGGCAGGTGTCCGCCGCGCCCTCGCCCATCCACAAAATGGTAAACGTCCCGCGCCGAACTGCCCGGTTTCGCAGCAAGCGCCTCCACGAAAAGCGGATGCCGGTCGGAACTATGGTTCGGGACGAGGTCGATCAGGACGCGAATCCCCCGCCCATGCGCCGCGTTCAGGAGCGCGTCAAAATCCGCGAGCGTCCCAAAAATCGGGTCCACATCGCAGTAGTCAACCACGTCGTAACCTGCGTCGACGCCGCCCGACGGGTAGAACGGGCTCAGCCAGATCGCATCGACGCCCAACCGCTCCAGGTGGTCCAAACGCTCCGTGATCCCGCGTAGGTCACCTATCCCGTTGCCGGAGGAGTCCGCGAACGAACGCGGGTACACCTGATACACGACCGCGTTCTTCCACCAGTCTGTCGAGGGCGTCTGCGTCGTCAGCAACCCCTGCTCCCCCTGGTGTTGCGTCATCTCTTCAACCAGCGGCCCGTTCGTGGACCCGCTCATCCGCGTCGGTGATGCTCCAATCCGTGAACGTGATCGACATTCCCGCGCGCTTCGGTGAGGCGACGTACGGGCCCGCCTGAACCGCCAAGGATTCATCCAGCGGGAACCAGCGAACCAAGCGGAACTGCTCTCCGTCCACTTTCGCGCGCACCACCACGGTATTGCACTGCCAGGACGCCCTCACGCGGATTGCGCGCCCATTCCAGTCAGCGACGCCACACGAAGACCAGTCCGACAGCCCCTTCGTGACGACGGCGCCCAGTCTCAGTTGCCCGTCGACCAGTTCCATGCCCGCTTTCGCCCAGTTCTCATCAGACACGCGGATGAACAATCCGGCCTGATCAAACTGGTCAATCATGTCCGCTATGAACTCCACTTCCATAGCCATCCCGGGTTTGAAATCCACAAGGAGGGAGTTTTGCGAGGACGCAACCGAGCCATCATCCGCACCCCGCCACGCGTCGGAGTTTGGAGTTGCGGTGACTTTCAATCCCAGTGGCGTCAGAGCTGTCGCCACTGGTTTGTTCGTCCATGAGCCGGCGTTCCAAGGCACGACGAGCTCTGAGTCGGAGTTCATGGGTTCCACTTCCTCGTGGGATTCTACAGTTAACGGAACTCTACCGAACTAATCCGGGCTGCGGCACGAACAACCGGCTCCGTGAGGCGGAGGTTACAGTTTTGGGCGAGGGCGAGGGGCGTGCAAAGTCACTCATCCAACGCGTGTTGACACCGCCGCGGGGTGCCACAAAAGTTTCGTCGTGCAGCCCCGCCCTCGTCCTAATATCCGAACACGAGAGGTGCCCAGAACAGGCAAACCAGCGACAACAAAACTAATCCCGTGGCGGACATGCGCCAACCTGCGTTGAGCAGTTCGGGAGGCTTGACCATCCCGGAACCAACTGCGATCGCGTTCGGCGGCGTACACGCGGGCATCATGAATGCGCAGGAGGCGGCGAACGTGACGGGGAGCGCCAGCGCCAGGGGACCCATCCCGACACTCACGCCCATTGCCGCTGCGATGGGGATGAGGGTTGCGGCTGTGGCGGTGTTTGACATGAACTCAGTCAGCAGCATGGTCACTAGGCAAACCGCGACGATCAGCACCGGCGTGGGCAAGTGGGCGAGCCCCTGCATCTTGGAAGCCAGCCAATCAGACAGTCCGGATTCACCGATTTCGGAGGCAAGCGCCAAACCCCCACCGAAGAGAATCAGAATCCCCCACGGCACGTCCTTAGTGTCGTTCCAAACCAGGAGGCTGCCCTGCGCGGGCCCCCGGGCCGGGATGACGAACAGCGCGATCGAGGCTGCCATTGCGACAATCTCATCCGTGAACGGGGACCCCGGCCAGATGAACGGCAGGAATACCCATCCGAAGATTGTCGCGGCAAAAACGGTTACGACTCTCCACTGTGGGCGGCCCATGGGTCCCAACCGCGCCAGTTCTTTGCGGATCACGTCGTCGCCACCCGGGAGTGCCTTGACGGAGGTTTTGAATGTCACGTGGGTGACCAAGAACCATCCGATCACCATGAACACGAGGGACAGTGGAACGCCAACCAGCATCCACTCCCCAAACCCTATGTTGATCCCGTAGTTCTCAGAGAGGAAGCCAACCAGCAACGCGTTTGGTGGGCTGGCAATGATCGTCCCGAATGCACTAATCGAGGACGCATATGCGATCCCCACCATCATTGATGATGCCAGTTTCGGGTCTTTCATTCCGTGCTTCTTCAGAAGCCCAAGAATGGACGCCCCAATAGAAATCATCATGATTGCCGTGGCGGTGTTGGATATCCACATGCCCAAAAGTGTCGTGGCCAGCATGAATCCAAAGACCATGCGTTTGGGTTCGGTTCCGAACAACAGCACAACCCGCAGAGCGATCTGGCGGTGGAGATTCCACCTTTGCATGGCCGCTGACAGCAGGAAGCCGCCCAGGAAGAGGAAAATGACCTTGTTTCCGTAGGAAGCTGTCACGCCGCCAACCGTGTTCACGCCCGCCAGCGGAAGCACAACGATTGGCAGAAGGCCCGTCACGGCCAGCGGCACCACCTCAAGCATCCACCAGATGCCCATCAGCATGATCAACCCCAGGGTGATCGCTGCGGCGCGTGGGGAATCAAATCCTGCTTCGACCGCCGCCTCCGACGGAATGATGTCCGGCATAACGAAATACGCCAGCGCAGCCATCAGGATGCCCAAGAAGAAGCCAACCCGACGTCCGGTCGGGGTTAGGCGTACACGGGAGAAGTTGGTGATTCGTTCGAGGACGGAGGATGCAGCCATGGTCCCTTCCGTGGCTCAGGTACGTCAGTTTCGAGGAGCCTTGTCCTCAACGTTACCAGCCCGGCCATTTTGAGCCGGGCTGGTGGGAGGCTACGCGCCGACCTCTGACCGGAGGGTCGACCTCACTTCTAGGACGCCCGGGGCCGCGTCAAGATCCGCTACAACCTTCTGCAAGGCGCCCTCAGTCGCGCGGTGAGTCATGATCGTGAGTGTGGCGACGCGGTCGGTTCCATCTCCGACCTCATCATTGGCGTCGCTTTGCTGCACCGACTTGATTGACACGTCGTTGGCCGCGAAGATACCGGCCACTTCGGCCAGGACGCCCGCCCTGTCTTGGACCGCTAACTGGATCTGGAAACGAGTAATCGCTTCCGATGCTGGCAAAATCGGCAAGTTCGCGTAAACCAGCTCCCTTGGTCCACTTCCACCATTAGCGATGTGGGAGGCGCCAGCAACCACGTCAGAGAGGACTGCGGTAGCGGTGGGTGCACCGCCTGCCCCTGCGCCGTAGAACATCAGGCGACCAGCGGATTCACCGTCAATTGCAATGGCGTTGAACGCGCCGTTGACGCTGGCCAGCGGGTTGTCTTTGGGCACCAGGGTGGGGTGGACGCGAACCGAAACGCCCTCGCTCCCATCATCCTGGGTGACCCGTTCCGCGATGGCCAGAAGCTTCACGACGTTTCCGCCGGCGGTTGCTTCCGCGATGTCATCCGCGGTGATGCTGGAGATCCCCTCTACCGCCACGTCATCAATGGAAACGCGGGTGTGGAAGGCAAGGGACGCCAGAATCGCACACTTGGCGGCTGCGTCCAGCCCCTCAACATCTGCGGTGGGGTCCGCCTCCGCAAACCCAAGACGCTGCGCTTCCGCCAAGGCTTCCTCATAGGACGCGCCCGTTGAAGTCATAGCGTCAAGGATGAAGTTGGTCGTCCCGTTCACGATGCCGAGGACGCGGATAATCCGGTCTCCCGCCAGTGATTCGCGCAGACCGTACACAACCGGCACGGCACCGGCAACGGCGGCCTCATAGTAGAGGTCGGCCCCGCTGGCTGCCGCGGCGTCATTTAGTTCCGGGCCGTAGGCGGCTAGGAGAGCCTTATTTCCCGTCACCACTGTCTTGCCCTGGTTGAGTGCGCGCAGAACGAACGTACGCGCCGGCTCCAAGCCGCCAATCAGCTCAATGACAAGGTCGGCACCGTCAATCGCGGCTTCCGCGTCCGTTGTCAACAGATCATCAGAGATCTCCGCATCGCGGGGCGCATCCGGGTTTCGCACCACCACTGCATTCACGTTCAGTTTGGCACCGGCGCGGGCCGTGAGGTCCGCAGCCTGCTCTTGGATAAGCCGGAACACTTGGGAACCAACCGTGCCGGCCCCAAGCACCGCAACGTTTACTGTTTCCATGTCATCTCCTGTTCCCAAGGGTTCCGCGCATGCGCATGTCTGCGCGCCAGTCTAGGGACGGGAAGCCCTTACGCGCTCCCCTGTTCAAAAGACAGGCCCAAAAAGTGGCGGCAGCCACTACTGGTTCAGCGGATCCAGCTCCGGCTTCCCTAGGTCTTCACTCACGTCAAACCCGGCGATGGTCGCGAAATAGTCCCTGGGTGTTTCCGCACGTCGGATCATCCGGAAGGATCCATCTTCTTCCAACAGGACTTCCGCGGAGCGCAACTTACCGTTGTAGTTGTAGCCCATGGAGTGCCCGTGGGCCCCGGTGTCGTGGATGACGACGATGTCGCCAATTTCCACCTCCGGCAGGGCGCGGTCAACCGCGAACTTATCGTTGTTTTCACACAGCGACCCCGTCACGTCGTACACGTGATCTTCGGGGGCGTCCTCCTTACCCGCGATGGTTATGTGGTGGTAGGCGCCGTACATCGCGGGGCGAAGTAGGTTCACGGCCGATGCGTCCAACCCTACGTACTGCTTGTGAATGTCCTTGTGGTGCAAGGCCGTAGAGATGAGCCAAGCATTGGGACCGGTGATGTAGCGACCAAGTTCTGCAACAACAGAAATGGGATCCATTCCGGCCGCGACGATCGTTTCGTTGTACGCCTGATGCACCTTTGCGCCAATGGATGCTAGGTCGGCTTCCGGCTTCCCCGGCTCATATGGGATACCAATCCCACCCGAAAGGTTAACCAAGAAGAACTCCGCATCGCATTCTTCAGCCAGATCAACTGCCAGTTGGAACAGGATTTTTGCCAGCGCTGGGTAGTAATCACCGTCGGTCGTATTGGATGCAAGGAAGGCATGAATCCCGAAGCGCTTCGCACCCAGCTCTTTCAACCGGTTGATGGCTTTCGGCATCTGCTCCGGCGTCAGACCATACTTCGCGTCCCCGGGGTCACCCATGACGCGCGTCCCCAACTTGAAGTCACCACCGGGGTTGTAACGAAGACAAATGTCCTCTGGAATTCCGCCATTTTCCGCCAAGAAGTCAATGTGACTGATGTCGTCAAGGTTCACGATGGCACCCAGTTTGCGTGCCAACCGATACTCCTGCGCAGTGGTCACGTTGGAGGAGAACATGATCTCCTGCCCCTTGAAGCCCATGGCGTCACTTAGGAGCAGTTCGGTGTATGAGGAGCAGTCGACACCGCACCCCGCATCTTTCAGCAGCTTAAGCAGAGCAGCGTTGGGCGTGGCTTTGACGGCGAAGTACTCTTTGAAGCCCGGGTTCCAAGAAAACGCGTCTTGAAGTGCCTTCACGTTCTTGCGGATCCCCGCCGCATCGTAAAGGTGGAACGGCGTCGGGACTTCCGCGATGATTTGGCGCAGTTTTTCTTTCGAGGGCGCAGTGCGTGGCATGTAGTTTCAATCCTTAAAGTTTGGGAGGCATTTGCTGACGGGTACGACCAGGTGTTGAGAATCGAGGACGTGCTACGACTTCTCCACCAACGCCGGCAGCAGCTTCTGCAGCCTGGCCACAGCCTCCACCGTTGTTTCATAGGACCCGAATGCGGACAGTCGGAACTGATCTTCACCGGCCGGGCCAAATCCGACCCCGGGAGTTCCCACGATCTGAGCGTTGTCCAAGAGGTAGTCGAAGAACGCCCAGGAATCCATCCCGCCCGGGCACCTAAACCACACGTATGGGGAGTTGTCCCCACCAACCGCGTCAATTCCTGCCCCAATGAGAGCTTCGCGGATCAGCTGCGCATTGCGCAGGTAGTAGTCCGTTGACTCCTGAACCTGCACGCGACCCGCGGGACTGTAAATCGCTTCGGCTGCACGCTGCACGATGTACGGAGTTCCGTTGAACTTCGTTGACTGGCGACGGTTCCACATGGCGTGCAGAGAGGCGCCGTCCACAACCAGTTCCTTTGGAACAACTGTCCAAGAGCAACGCAGCCCCGTAAAGCCGGCGGTCTTAGAGAAACTGCCGAACTCTATGGCCACCTCACGGGCGCCATCTACCTCATAAATACTGCGGGGAATCCCCTCTTCTGTGATGAAAGAGCGGTAGGCGGCATCAAACAGGATGATGCTGCCATTCTTCCTTGCGTAGTCAACCCAAGACGCCAGCTCCTCATGTGTGAGGGTCGTGCCCGTCGGGTTGTTGGGGTAGCACAGGTAAATCAGGTCAACGTGTTCAGTTGGGAACGGCGGCTTGTATCCGTCTGCTTCCGTGCAGGGGAGGTATACCAGGTTCGTCCACTGTCCATCTACGTAATCCCCAAGCCTGCCGGCCATCGCGTTGGAATCCACGTACACGGGATAAACGGGGTCCGTCACCGCGATCTTTGCGTCCGCGGAGAACAGCTCCTGGATATTGCCCGTATCAGACTTCGCGCCATCCCCAATGAAAACTTCATCTGCGTCCATTTCGACGCCGATCGATGCGTATTCTCCGTTCGCAATGGCTTCACGCAAGAACGCGTACCCCTGCTCCGGACCGTACCCACGGAACGTCTGCGCATACGCCTGCTCATCCGTTGCATCATGTAGCGCCTGCACAACTACGGGCGCCAACGGCAACGTCACATCCCCGATACCCAAACGCAGGATCTGCTGATCAGGATGCTTTTCCTGATACTCCGCAACCCTTTTCGCGATGTCGCTGAACAGGTACGAGGCCGGAATTTTCTGAAAATCCGTATTCAACATTTTGAGTCTCCTAACCAAGCAGGTCTTCCATTGAGTACAGTCCCGCAGGCTGTTCCACGATGAACTTTGCAACCTCAAGCGCGCCGTAGCCGAACACCTGACGGGATTGGGCAACGTGGCGAACTTCCACAATCTCATCTTCCAAGAGGAAGGTGACCGTGTGTTCACCAATAACCGTGCCGCCGCGGACAGCGTGGATGCCAATCTCATTGCCACGAGCCCCATGCATCTGGGGTGTCCGTCCATAAACAAAGTCGCGCTGCGGATCCGAAGCATCCCGGACCGCTTCCGCAAGCGTCAGCGCGGTTCCGGAAGGCGCATCAATCTTCATCCTGTGGTGCGCCTCCACAATCTCCGTATCCACCGTCCCCAGCATCCGTGCAGCATCTGCCGCCAACCTACGCACAACGTTGACGCCTACGGACAGATTGGACGATCGCAACACGGCAACGCTCTTCGCAGCCTTTTCGATCTGCCCCAACTGTTCATCGGTGTGTCCGGTTGCCGCGATTACCGCGGGTTTCTGGTTGTCCACCGCGTACTGAAGAACCGCATCCACATATTCGGCGCGGGAGGAATCTATGACAACGTCAAAGTCCACGTCTACGTCGTCAAGCGCAGCAAAGAGCGGCACCGAAAGGGCATCCTGCCCCTTGGTTTTCACCAGGTATCCGTCTACCGCACCCGCGACGACAACCGCCTGGGCACCATCCGCTAAGTCCTTCTCTGCCTCCGCTTGCGCAGCCGCAATGATGGCCTGACCCAGCTTCCCTGCGCCATGGATAAGAATCCGCACCACTATATTTCCGCCCCCTCAGTTACCGTCCACCAAACAGGCCCACGCCCATTCGGTCACGTCCTACCCGCCGGCGCGCGCAATGCCGCCAACCAACCTTCAACAGACTAACAACCCCCTCCGACACCATGACTGGCGGTCCACACAAACATGCCTCTAAGGTGGCGGTGGTAGCAGCACCGAAGAGGGGAAGCACGAACATGACGACAGCGCAAATGCCTCTGGGCCAGCCGCTGGATCGGGACTTCTTCGCCAGGGAGACCCTGGTGGTCGCTCAGGACCTAGTTGGTTGCTACCTGCACAGGCGACTTCCGGAGGAGCTCGGCGGGGACCTTCTGGTCGGGCGTATCACCGAAACAGAGGGTTACCTGGGCAAAGTCGACGATGCCGCACACACCTCCCGCGGCCTCACGCAGCGCAACCGCGTCATGTTTGGAGAGCCGGGGCGCGCGTACATCTACCTCATCTATGGAATGTGGTGGAATCTGAACGCGGTCACCCGACCGGAAGGGACGGGCGAGGGCGTCCTAATCCGCGGCGTCCATCCCATTGAGGGAGTTGACCGGATGAAGGACTTCCGCTTCGGGCGCAAACAAATCGCGGACGGACCGGGCAAACTCTGCCAGGCAATGTCTATCACGAAGGAAGAGTATGGGGTCGACCTAACAGACCCCGCCAGCCCGCTTTACATCACCGCGCGCACTGAAGAAGTCCAGTTCCGCGCGACCCCGCGCATCGGGATCGACTACGCAAGCACTAAGGACGAGCTTTGGCGTTTCATAGACGCCCGCGAAAGGCGGAAGTAGGCGGATACCGCGCGGACTGACGCGCTCCTGCACCCGCACCGGCAGACGCGCGCACGTCCGCCCTCGCCCTCGCCCCGAAACTAGAAAACTATCGTCTGGTTGCCATCGCGAATCACGCGATCTTGCGCGTGCCACAGGACGGCCCGCGCCAGCACCTGCCGCTCCACGTCCGCCCCCCTACGCGCCAACTCCGTCACGGAATCGGCATGCGTCACGCGCATCGTGTCCTGATCGATAATCGGCCCCTCATCCAGGTCCTCTGTGACGTAGTGGGCGGTCGCTCCAATAAGTTTCACGCCGCGTTCCTTCGCCTTTTTGTACGGGTTCGCGCCGATGAACGCGGGTAGGAAGGAGTGGTGGATGTTGATGACCGGCACTCCGAGCTTCTCCAGGAAGTCATTCGACAAAATCTGCATGTAGCGGGCGAGGACGACAAAGTCCACGTTCCCCCGCAGAAGGTCAAGGATCGCGGCTTCGGAACGCGACTTGTCCGGGCCGACCTGCGACTGCACGTGAAAGAAGGGGACGCCGAAGGAGCGAACGTCCTCCGCTACATCCACGTGGTTGGAGATCACCATGGGGATACTGACCGGCAGCTCCCCGCGACGCCTGCGCCACAGCAGATCGAGGAGGCAGTGGTCCTGTTTTGAAGCCAGGATCGCCATGCGCTTGGGCACCGACTGGTCGCGCACCTCCCAGTCCATGTCGAATGGCTCCAGGGTCGCCTCTATTTCCTCTTTGATGTACGGCATGGCGCCGGCTAGGTGCGGTTTGTGGAAAACGACCCTCTGGAAGAACTTACCGTCGCGCTCATCATCCGCGTACTGGTCTAGGGAGACAACGTTGCCGCCAGTGCGCGTCACCATAGCCGTGACTGCGGCGACGATGCCCGGGGAGTCCGGGCCGTGGACAGTTAGACACGCGTGATCCTGCGGAAGGTTGAGAGGTGAAAGTTCCATGCGGGACATTCTGCCCTTAATTGGCGAGGGCGGTGTGGGACGTCCGGTTTGGTGGTGCGCCAGCCGGGCGGCCTGGTTTCGGGCACCTCGATTAGCAGAGCGGCCCAGTTTTGGGCACATCGTTCGAAAATCGCCTTCGGATGGCGTCCAGATAACGATGTGTCAAGAAACTAAC
>CAZTTD010000067.1:0-11523 GCA_964616925.1 uncultured Actinomyces sp. | reverse complement strand
AATGTGTTCGGAGTGTGTGTGGAGCGTGTTCGGTGTGTTGCGGTGCACGGCCTAGGGGTTGTTACGCCTTTGATGAGCACTAGACGCTTCAAGGTGCTTGAAATTTGGGTTGCATTGAACGAATCGTTCTCTTGCAGGGCTTAAACCTGTCTCGAAACTACATAGCGGGGCCGAAACTACATGCGGGGACACAAAAGAGCAATAAAAACGCTGTAATCTTTACCCGCTATGTAGTTTCGGCCCCGCTATGTAGTTTCGAGGGGTGAACGGTCTCCACACTGAGCAGCCAACCCTGGGGACAACGATCGCCACACTGAGGCAGGTGGCTGTTGCCTCGACGTTCTCGGATGTTTGTCATCAGCGGTTTCCTAAGACCGAAGGTTGTGGCACATGATCGATGGTTAATCCCAGGTTTAACCATCGATGTTGGGGATAACCATCGGCCTTACGAAACCTAAGGCCACCGACCCACGCAGAACCGGCCCACGCAGAACCTGCCCGCGCAGCAACGGCAACTGCAACGGCTCCGGCACCGGTAAAGGCAACGGCGGACGCAGCCGAGGAAGTCAATTTCACGCAACTCAACGCAGCCAACGACACAAATCGCCAAGATGGCATGCGAACCCCCAAGATGGCTATGCCATCTCGGACTATCCAGAGCCAACTTGATCTGTGCCGTGCCATCTCGACCCATCCAGAGCCAACTTGATCCGAACAAAGCCAACTCGGCACAAGGAGCACCAACTCGGACCGCTGCATACACCCCGAGAAGACTTCTCGGGCCAACCATTCCACCAGTTAGTCACACACCATTGTGGCGATATGGCACAACCAGCCCTGAACCAAGCGCCACCCACACCCCCTTATAATCAAGCGCCGGTTACTGGGCGCTCCGGAAGATTCATAGCCTAGGGCACTGGGCGCTCCGGAAGACTCACGGACGGGCGCACCGGGTGAGCCGGAAGATTCACGGACCCAAACACCCACCACCCACAGGGCCGGATCATGCAGCGGGGCAGGGATCGCTAGGCGTCAAACGCCAACAGGAACCCGTCGTCGTCCAAAACGGCAGCGTGCGGAACTGAGGTTGCAACGACGGCGGCCACTGTCTCTGCGATGGAAGACGCACGGGTCCGTTCTAAACGTGCACGTCTGCTGGTGGGTGGCTTACCCGGGATCGCGCCCGGTCGGCCGACGGTTGCTCCCGCGTTGCCGGTCGCTACGGCGGAATTGGCAGTGCCTGCCGCCGAGGGGGAATTGCCGGGCGCTCCCGAATTGCCGGGTGCGGCACCCAGGTTACCGGTCGCGGTTCCCCCGCCCGGCATCGCGGCTCCCTTGCCAGCGATTTCGGCTGGTTGGACCCAAACGACCTCGTACACAATTAGGTTCCCCTGCGCCCAATGCTCCCACCGCAGAGCCCGGGGCGGGAACCTCTCCTCCCTAACGCCAATGAGAACCTGCGACATGTCCGAAACCGGCGCGAGGAGAGCGTAAGGCGCTCCCGGCGTCACCGGATCTGGGCTGGCTGCCATGATGTTGGAGATGTGGGCGTCAAGGTTTGCACGCAGTTGCGCGGGCGGAATCCACTGATCGGAATACACGCGCAGAGAAAGGGCGTCGGTAACCTCCGGAACGATCAATGCGCCACTACCCGCCACACGGATAACCCCTTGCAGGCGCCGCGCTATCCGGCGCATCACGTCCAGGACCTTCAGCTCAACCCCGACAGGCATCCCGTCGGGGAAAGCACGCGCCCACTCATCGAACTCCATCACCGCGGGAGTTGGCGGAGCACCGCGGCGAGGGCTGCATCGGAGCATCCACACGTTCGGCATTGAAAAACCCAACGCCTCCTGGCACTCCTTTGAAAGCTTCCACGGCCCCTCAAGCGTCACATTGTCCTGGAGGCGAAGGATGCCGGGGGATGCCCATCCGGCCTCGTTCCACACGGAGATCGCAAGGGCTTCCAAGTCATCACCGGTCGCTTCTTCCGGCAACCCCAGAAGGTGGTAGGCAGAAGCAGTGAGCTCATCCAGTTCACCGCCGGGCGTGTCGCGCTCCACGGTCATGGGAAGCGGCGCTATATCATCCTCCACCAACTCCCCCGTCTCAGCGATGCTGAACGTGGCGGTCGAGGCGTGAAAAGTGTCCAACAAATCCAAATCCGTCTCAACAAGAGAGTTGGGTTCGGCGCGCAGGTTGGCCATCCGCTCCCTCATGGAGCGGCGTTCCGGACCGCGCCTGCTAGCCATCATCCTCACCCAAGCTGGGAATCTTGATCCTGTCGAACCTCACGTGCGACTTCGATGCTGTGGGGCCGCGCTGCCCCTGGTAGTGGGACCCCAGTCCGGCGGAGCCGTAGGGGTGCTCAGCCGCGCTGGACAGAGAGAAGAAACAAAGCTGGCCAACCCGCATCCCCGGGTACAGCAGTATCGGCATTGTTGCGGTATTCGAAAGCTCCAAGGTGACGTGGCCGCAAAAACCCGGATCAATGAAACCCGCCGTTGAGTGCGTCAGCAACCCTAGGCGTCCCAGCGAAGACTTCCCCTCCAGGCGCGCCGCAATGTCGTCACCAAGCGTCACACGCTCAAACGTTGCCCCCAGCACAAACTCACCGGGGTGCAAAACAAATGGGTCATCCTTGGAGGACTCAACCGCGCGCGTCAGGTCAGGCTGAGGGCGCGCCGGGTCAATAACTGAATACCGGTGGTTATCAAAGAGCCGAAAAACCCTGTCCAAACGCACATCTATGCTGGCAGGCTGAACCAGTCCACGGTCCAGCGGGTCCAACTGGATGCGCCCCTGATCAAGGGCCGTTCTGATATCCCGGTCACTTAGCAGCATGGCCTTATCATCCCACGAAATCACCCCATGAGGACGAAGCGGCGGCGTTTGAACGCCCCAAACCGTAAGAACAGGCAGCCTACGCAAGCGCCCCAAAACGCGAAAAACATGCAGCCTACCCCGTGATCAGCGCCGCCAACTCCTCCACGTCCTCCTCCGTCGTATCCCACGAACACATGAGGCGAACCAATCCGGCAGCAGCCGGCCAGTCGTAGAAATGGAAGCGAGCCCGCGCCCGCTCCTTCTGCCCATCACTTAACCGCGCAAAGACGACGTTGGACTCCGTGGGGTACGGCAGCGGCACCGCGCCCTCCAGACGCTCACGCAACCGCGTCGCCATACCGTTGGAGTGGCGCGCCGAACGAAGCCACAAATCGCCCTCGTACAACCCCAACAGTTGCGCCGAAATGAACCGCATTTTGGACCCCAACTGCATGTCGGTTTTGCGAAGATATTTCAATCCCTCGCAACGATCCGGGTTCAGCACAACCACGGCTTCTGCGCCCATAAGTCCGTTCTTCGTGCCGCCGAAGCTCAGCACGTCAACGCCGGCGTCCGTTGTGATTTCGGCGAGGGCGGAGCGCAGATCAACCGCCTCGCCAACCAACCCACCACGGGCCGAGTCGCGCGATTCCCGCGTCTTGAGGGAGAGCAGGTGCGCCGCCGCGTTGGACAGCCGCGCGCCATCAACGTGGAGAGCCATCCCCCGCTCATGCGCGAAGTCCGCAAGCGCGCAAACCTCCCCCGGCGTGTAAAAGGTGCCCAGCTCCGTTGTCTGGGAGATGGAGATGGCAAGGGGTTGCGCCCGGTGCTCGTCCCCAAACCCCCACGCTTCGGTGGCGACAAGTTCGGGGGTTAGCTTCCCGTCCTCAGTCTCCACGGGCAGAAGTTTCAGGCCACCGACCTTTTCCGGAGCCCCGCCCTCGTCACAATGAATATGCGCCGTCTGCGCGCAAACCACGGCGCCCCACCGCGGCAGCACGGACTGGAGAGAAATGACGTTCGCACCAGTCCCATTGAAGACGGGATAGGCGAGGGCGTCCTGCCCAAAAATCTGGCGGCACAAATCGCCAAATCGCGCGGTCCACGGGTCGGAACCGTATGAGGACGCGTGTCCAACGTTGGCTTCCGTGATGGCCTCAATGATCTGCGGGTGCACACCGGAGTAGTTGTCGGATGAAAATGTTCGCGATGCGGGCTGGGATGACGTCATACCCCAACGGTATTCCCTGCGGCGCCTCCGATAAAATCGACACCGCCGCCTTGCCCCAGTCGATCCTTCATCACGACTATGGCTTGGGGATTCTGGTCGACGAGGACGAACCTGCGCCCCAGTTCCAGCGCCGCCGCCCCGGTTGTCCCGGAGCCCGCGAAGAAGTCCAGCACCCAGTCCCCCTCACGGCTGCTGGCCGCAACTATCCGACGCAGTATCCCCAGGGGCTTCTGGGTGGCGTACCCCGTTTTCTCCCTACCGGTTGGGGAAACTATGGTGTGCCACCAGACGTCGGTGGGTAGTTTTCCACGCGCCGCCTTCTCCGGGGTGACCAAGCCCGGAGCCATGTAGGGCTCCCGGTCCACCTCTTCATTGTTGAAATAGTACTTCTTCGGGTTCTTCACGTACACCAAGATCGTGTCGTGTTTGGCGGGCCATTTTCTCTTGGCGCGCGCGCCGTAGTCATAGGCCCAGATGATCTCATTCAGGAAGCAGTCGCGGCCAAACAGGTGGTCCAGCAGCACCTTCGCATAGTGTGCTTCGCGGTAGTCCAAATGGAGGTAGAGGGTGCCCGACTCCTTCAGGAGCCTCCACGCTTCCTCAAGTCTGGGCTCCAAGAACTCCCAGTAGTCCTCAAAAGAATCGTTGTAGCCGTAAACGGTGCCCTTCACGGTTTCGTAGGTCTGCCCCTTGAAACCCACCCGTGAACCCTGTTTGGAACGCGTGGTGGTGAGAGACTGCCGAACCTGAGCACGTCCAGTGTTGAACGGCGGGTCAATGTAAACAAGTTGGAAGGATTCGCTTGGAAACTGCGCCAGAACAGGTAGGTTGTCCGCGTGGATGACCATGGAGTTTGACTGTTCAGTCCAGTCAAAATGGGGGTCCATACGGTAGCCTTCCGATCCCAGGGTTCCGTATCAACAAGGGAGAAGTGGAGCGGGTGACGAGAATCGAACTCGCGCTGTCTGCTTGGGAAGCAGAAGTTCTACCATTGAACTACACCCGCATGTCCCTTAGGACTTGTACATCTTAGCAAGAAATGAGGCCGACGTTTTCCATGTCTCCCCGCCCGGTCGTCGCGGCCGCCATTGTGGATTCGTTAAGTGAGCCGAAGTATCTGCTGGCCGCGCAGCGCTCCTATCCCCCTTCGTTGGACGGTCTTTTTGAGCTCCCCGGCGGCAAGGTAGAGCGTGGGGAGGGCCCGCGGGACGCCCTCGAACGGGAGATTTGGGAGGAGTTGGGAACCTCTCTAACGTTGGGCGCGCCCGTTCCAGGCCCGTCTTCTGATGGCGAGGGCGATGTCCACGCGGGTTTCGCCCCTTGGCCAATCCTGGCGGGCCGCGTGATGTGGGTGTGGATGGCGGAAGTGGCCCGTGGAGCGCCTGCGCCGTCGCCAAACGGGTCCCATAGGGAGTTAAGGTGGGTTCGGATTGAGGACGCCCTCGACATTCCCTGGATTCCCACAAATTTGCCCATAGTCACAGATACCCTGGCCGGTATCGCTACAAGCGGAGCGTAACGACCCACAAATCCGACTTTGAGACTCACACTTTGGTGGCATTGTCAGTAATCTGGAGGTAGAGCGCCGAGGGGCGGGAACTATTCGCGGATGCGAGGAGAGAATAATGGCGATCAAGAACCTAACAGCTGAGGACTTTGAGTCAACGGTCACCGAAAACGCAATTGTCCTGGTTGACTTCTGGGCAGCCTGGTGTGGGCCGTGCCGCCAGTTTGCGCCGATCTACGACAAGGCAGCGGACAAGAACCCGGACATCGTGTTCGGCAAGGTTGACACGGAGGCGCAGCAGGAGCTGGCCGGTATGGCACAGATCACGTCCATCCCGACCCTGATGGCGTTCCGCGATGGCATCGCTGTGTTCCGTCAGGCGGGTGCGCTGCCGGGTCACGTGCTGGATGACCTGATCACGCAGATCCGTGACTTGGACATGGATGAGGTGCGCAAGCAGATTGCGCAGCAGGAAGCGGCTCAGTAGTCCTTCTTCGGTTTTTGACTTGGGGGGCGTTGCATCTATACGGTGCGGCGCCCCTCAAGCGCGCGACCCAAAGTCACTTCATCGGCGTACTCCAGGTCCCCACCGACGGGCAATCCTGACGCCAGGCGTGTCGTTGAAACGCCCATCGGGGACACAGATCGGGCAATGTAGGCCGCTGTTGCTTCCCCTTCAACCGTCGGGTTCATCGCAAGGATGACCTCCTGCACGGTGTTGTCGGAGAGCCGCTGAAACAGCTCCCGCATGCGTAACTGATCTGCGCCGATGCCGGCCAGCGGGTCAATCACGCCACCTAACACGTGGTACCTGCCGCGGAAAACACGCGTCTTTTCCACAGCGGTAATGTCCTTCGCCTCCTCCACCACACAGAGGATGGACGCATCCCTGCGTGTATCGGTACAGATGGAGCACACTTCTGTCTCAGTGACGTTGCCACATATGGAGCAGAAGTGGACGTTTTCCTTGACGGCTTCCAGCGCGCTGACCAGTGCCGTTACTTCCCCGGAGTCTGCCTCCAGCAGGTAGAAAGCTAACCTCTGCGCGCTCTTCGGGCCAATCCCGGGCAGCGCCCCTAGGCAATCGATCAGGTCACCGATCGCGCCTTCAAAGCTGCTCACAGGCCAACCTCCAAGTCCAACTCACTTATCTCATTCGGGTCCGGCTCCACCAGTTCCGGCCCGTCATATTCAGGCACTGGCGATGCGTCCACGATCTTCTCACTCATGACGGTGCCGCCGAGTATATCCAGCACCATCTCCGCCGCACTCCTTCCCCTGTAGGAGTTTGGCGAGGGCGTCTGCGCCGCGCGCGGCTGCTCCCTGCGCGGCTCTACTGCGCGAGCCTCATCTGCGCGAGACTCTTCTCTACGTGTTTCTCCCACACGAGCCTCTTCTGCGCGGGCTTCCTCCTTAGGAGTGGGGGCTGGCTCTGTCGCGATGCGTCCCATGGGCGTGGGTGCTGGTTCTGGCACCGGGGCGGGGCCTGCTGTGGGTGCGGGTGCTGGCGTTGGTGTGGGCCCCGACGCGGGCCCCGACGCGGGCCCCGACGCGGACCCCGTCACGGGCACCGACGTGACCGGCTGCGCGACCGAAGGCCGAACCGCGGACTGCTGAGACGCCGCCGAAGGAACCGGCGCAACCGATTGCGCGAACGAAGGTTGAACCGCGGGCTGCTGGGGCGCCGGAGCGCGGGTGGCGGGACCAACCTCGCCCTCGCCCTCGCCCTCACGAGAAATCCGACCGGCAACTATGTCATCGGCCTCTGCTTGAGCCGCCACACGGCCCGATACCTGCCGGCCGAAGACGGACGAGAGCACCTTCGAGAGGTGCTCCTCCCCTCCCACCATCCGGAATCGCTGCGCGCTGGACGGCTCCATGAGGAAGAAATAGACGTGTCCCCCAACCGGCTCAACACGCCGGGTCGTCTTGATCAGCGCCGGCAGAGCGGCCCCAAAGTTGCCGATCTGGCTGATGATCGCGGGCCAGCGCGACCGCACGTCGTCCGTGCTAGGAACGCCCGGGACCGGCGCGGGCGCCGAAGGAACGGGGGCTGCGGTTGGCGAGGGCGGCTGCGCAGACGTTGGCGCAGGTTGCGACGTTGGTGCGGCCGCTGGCGACTGCGCGCGCGGCGTCACTGTTGCCTCGCCCTGTTCTCTGCCCGGCACCGATGTCGGAGCGACAGTGGTTGGGTCTGTCGCCGACGCCCTCGTCCCAGTCGTTACCGCGCTGGTGGGAGCGGGTGTCACGGGGGCGGAGCTGGCAACGCTGGCACTGGCACCTTGCACACGGCCGCCCGGTTCCGACACTAGGAGTCGCGCCATCAGAAGCTCCAGTTGCAGGCGGGGAGACGTCGCGCCGTACATGTCGGCCAGCGCCTTCTCCACCACGTCCGCGCGCCTAGACAGCAGCGGAGGCCCCCACCGGGCGGCCTGCTGGTGCATGACCAAGAGCTGATCGGAGGGTACCTCTACCAGAATGTCAGCCGCACGATCTCCCGCGAGTGCACAAACCATGAGGTCACGGAGCCTTTGCAGCAAATCCTCAACGAAACGTCGCGGCTCCTGCCCGGCGCCTACCACCTCTTCAATAATGCGGAAAACCTCCGCCCCATCACTGTCACCCAGCGCGTCCACGGTGCGATCCAGCAGGACCGTGTCCGTGTACCCAAGCAGTTCAATGGCGCGTTTCGACGTCACGTGTCCGTCGGAGCCCGCAATAAGTTGGTCGAGGACGGATAGAGAATCCCGCACCGAGCCACCCCCGGAGCGCACGACAAGTGGGTAAACGGCCTCATCAAGAGTGACGCCCTCCCGCTCCGTGATGGTGTGTAGGTAAGGAACCAACACCTCCGGTCCCACCAGACGGAACGGGTAATGGTGCGTGCGGGAGCGGATGGTCGCAAGCACCTTCTCCGGCGCCGTCGTTGCAAAGATGAACTTCACGTGCTCCGGGGGTTCTTCCACAACCTTCAAAAGGGCATTGAACCCTTCCGTGGTAACCATGTGTGCTTCGTCAAGGATGAAGATGCGGTAGCGATCCCTTGACGGCGCGACAATCAGGCGTTCGCGCAACTGGGCTGCGGCCTCCACGCCCCTATTGGACGCGGCGTCGATCTCTGTGACGTCTAGCGAACCCGAGCCTCCAGACGCCAGGTCAATACAGGACGGGCACTCCCCACACGGCGTTGGGGTTGGACCCTTCGCGCAGTTGAGGGCGCGTGCCATGATGCGCGCTGATGTTGTCTTCCCGCATCCGCGGGGACCTGAGAATAGGAAGGCATGGGCAACCCTGCCCGAAGCCAACGCTGTCTGCAGGGCTTGGGTTACATGTTCTTGGCCTATGACGTCCTCAAAAGTGTCGGGACGGTAACGGCGGTACAGGGCAGTAGTCACGTTTCGACCTTAGACCCTTCCGGTCGCGCCACAAGGGATGGACCCGTGGACCTGTGGATAACTGCGGATCCGTGTGGCAGAGACACGCTCTTGGAGCCAACTTGGATATAAGTGATCCCCCGCGCACCCGACAGAGCGACCGTATCCTTGCTGCCTTCCGGCCCTGGGGAGGTTCGGGTGATGCCGTCGCACGGGGGATCGCCACCTAGTTTACATGGTCAAATGTCGGAGCGAGGACGCTATGCCGTGGGCCGAACCTCCAAGCCACCGGTCTTGACATACTAAGAAGACGCGAGGAAACAAAGGGTGGCAGGATCAAAGGTGATGAACACGAAAACGAACCCGGGCCCACTGACACTTCTGAAGGGGGCATGGTCACGGTTGCGTGCTGTCTTCGGGCGCGTCCTACTGGCCACAGTCGTTTGGCAAATCATCATGAGTGTCGTCGCCTTCCCGCTCATGCGTTGGGTGTTCACGGAAGCTCTGCGCGCGAACGGCATGTACGGGATCGACATGGACGACGTGACGATCGGTGACGGATTTCCCATCACGGTTGCGTTACTGGCCCTCATGTTGCTGCTGGTGGTCGTGGTTCTAATCCTCCAGTTCAGCACCTACATGGTTTTACTCCGCCACCCTGGCCTTACGTGGCGCCAGTTGGCGGCAGAAGTTGGGAGGTTGGCGCGCAAAACGGTCTCCCCACCAAGTCTCAAACTGACCTTTTACCTACTAATCGTGCTGCCGTTGTCAGGGTTTGGGTTTACATCCGCGGCTATTCATTCCGTTGCTGTTCCGCGATTCATCACGGGGGAGCTAGAGAAGGAGTTGTCAGGGCAAATCCTTCTGGCCATTGCATATGCGCTACTTGGCTATTTGAACCTGCGGCTATGCCTGACGCTGCCGATTTTCGCATTCTCAAATGAGAACGGGTCAAAATCCATCAAGTCATCCTGGCGCCTGACAAAGGGCCTCAAACCTTGGACTATTTTGGTGGCCGTAGTTATCACGGTGACAGCGTATCTTGCGATACTGGTGGTCGGATTCTTCGCAACACTGCTGCCAACAGTCATTTCCGACCGCTTCGCTCCGGAAACTTCGCCCGTAGTCGCGGCGTTCTCATTCGGGGTGGCGGAGGTCTTGGTTCTTATCGTCACCGGACTTGCAGTTGCGATGTTGGCTGGCGTGCTGATCGGGTTCGCGGCAAACGCAGGGGCGCTACGCCCCGTCCCCGCGAATCACCGGACGCCCTCGTCCAACCCAATGCGAATTGGAATTGCGACCTCAGCTGTCTTGGCGGTGGTCCTAGGGTTTTCGACAATACCCACCATGAACGCACTTTCGGACCACCCCGAAACCATAGTCATCGCGCACAGAGGCTGGACCCAAGGGGGCGTGGAAAACACGATTGAGGCACTTGAGGCCGCAAACAAAGCCGGGGCGGAAATCGTAGAGTTCGACACCATGCAGACGAAAGACGGCCAGTTCGTCGTCATGCATGACACCAACTTGGCGCGCCTGACTGGCCAGAATGTGAACGTCAAAGACCTGACTTTGGATGAGCTAACCGCCATGACTGTGCACGCGGATGGAATGAGTGGCAGTATCCCGTCTTTGGTGGACTATGTGACTCGCGCTAATGAGCTGGACCAACAGCTGCTGATAGAGATCAAGCTAAGTGGCGCCGAGACCGATACGCACGTCCAAGACGTGGTCGATGTCCTGCAAGAGAACGATCTGTTGGAGAACCACCTGTTCCACACGCTGGATCACCAAAGTGCGCAAGATTTGAAGACAATCCTCCCCGACAGCACGGTCGGATACATAATGCCCTTCGCTGGGTTTGGGCTGCCTCAAACGCTAGCCGACTTCTTGGTTCTGGAAGAGTCATCCGCGACGACCTCCATGCAGGACCGGACCGCTCAAGGTGGACTGGGTTATGTGGTGTGGACGGTAAATACGGAGGAGGGGATTCGGCTCCGCCTCAGGGAGAGCGTGGATGCGATAATCACAGACCATCCGGATTGGGCGCTGGTGGCCAGGGAGGGAATGGTGGAGGAAACGGGGTTCGCTGGGCGCCTCTACGACTTGATGTTGGGATTTGTGTTTCCGATGTAGGGGCGGCTCTGGGCGGCGCACCTGCGGGGGCGGCGGAACTTGGTGGACGGCGGAACTTGGTTGGCAGCGAAACTTAGTTGACGGCGGAACTTGGTTGGCAGCGAAACTTAGTTGACGGCGGAAACCGGTGGGCTCTGGAGCTTGGTTCACGTTGACACGAAGGGGACACATGCCACATTCCCCAGCTGGCTACACGGGAGGTGGCCGGGCTAGTATTGTCGAGCAAGTCCGCGGAAGCATTTCCAGGGACTTCGGAGGATTCGCCTAGTGGCCTATGGCGCACGCTTGGAAAGCGTGTTGGGTGCAAGCCCTCGGGGGTTCGAATCCCCCATCCTCCGCCAGCAGCCCCGGTAATCGTTGAGATACCGGGGTTTTTCGTTGCAATGACGCCGAATTCCCACATGATTACTTCGCGTCCGTTGCTCCCAAAACGGCGGATTTTGCGGGAT
>CAZTTD010000066.1:5426-11528 GCA_964616925.1 uncultured Actinomyces sp. | reverse complement strand
CACGCATTGTCCCGTTGAATCGCCTGTTCGCAGCCGCCCCAGAATCCCCCACTCTGGTTTGCTTTTGGGTGGTTGACAGCTTTTCCTGCTTGTTGAGAGCTAACCTGCCGCAACCCGCGACAACTGCCGCAACCCTGGAAAACCCGCACACCGACCGTGAACCCGGGCTCACGCACGCATGTGCAGGGTCCAAAAAACCAAAACCCCCAAAAACCCAAAAGCCCAAAACAGCCCAAAACAGCCCAAAAGAAATCCCTCCCGCACACAGCGGGAGGGATTCTGAACAGCGTTCTGTCTGAACAGCGTTTGTAAAAGGGCTGCTTAGCGCTTGGAGTACTGCGGTGCCTTACGCGCCTTCTTCAAGCCCGCCTTCTTGCGTTCCACGGCGCGTGCGTCGCGGGTCAGGAAACCAGCCTTCTTCAGTGCGGGGCGGTTCGCTTCGCGGTCGATCTCATTCAATGCGCGGGCAATACCCAAACGCAGCGCACCGGCCTGGCCGGAAGGGCCACCCCCGTGAATGAGTGCGATAACGTCGAAACGTCCCTCCAAGTCCAGCAGGGCAAACGGAGCGTTTACCAGCTGCTGGTGCAGCTTGTTCGGGAAATAGTTCTCCAGGGTGCGGCCATTGACTGTCCACTGACCCGTACCTGGAACGAGGCGGACGCGAGCGACGGCCTCTTTGCGGCGACCCAGGCCAGCGCCCGGTGCCGTGATCGATGAGCCAGCACCCGGTGCAGAGCTCTCAGTTTCTGATGTGTAGGAGCTAGGAACAACTTCCTCTTCCAGCTCCAAGACTTCGGTGGTCTCAGCCACGGTTCTCCTAAAAATCCGTGAGGCGGCCCGCGCTACTGCGCGACCTGCTTCAGCTCATACGGGGTTGGCTTCTGTGCTGCATGTGGGTGGTCAGGACCCGCGTACACGTACAGCTTCTTCATCTGCTGGCGACCCAGAGACGTGTGAGGAATCATGCCGCGTACGGCACGCTCCACTGCGCGTTCCGGGTTCTTCTGCATCAGGGTCCGGTACGAAGTCGACTTCAAACCGCCCGGGTGCCCGGAGTGGCTGTAAGCCATTTTCTGATCCAGCTTCTTGCCGGTCAAAACAACCTTGTCAGCGTTGATCACAATGACGTAGTCGCCCATGTCTGCGTTAGGGGCGAACGTCGGCTTGTGCTTGCCCCGCAAAATAGAGGCAACCTGTGCGGAGAGACGTCCGAGGACGGCATCGTTAGCGTCGATGACGTACCACTTCTTGTCCGCATCCCCTGGTTTCGGTGAGTAGGTGCGCACCTTTTTAGCCTTCAATTCTTATTCGTGTGAACCTGGTCCGTTACGTCAGCGGGCAGCCGGTGGACCTGGCTCTCTACAAAAGTCGTCGTCGCGTGGAACAGACATAAGACCGGATGATCCGGCGGTCAGGCGCGAGGGACGAGTGGGATTTGTCCGCCACGCACACCACACAACGAAGCAAGTCTAACGATCGTCCTCGAAATGGGTCAAAGCGCCCACGAAAGTGTGGGCGAGTCCTCACAGTCGGCCGCCGTATCGATGGCGCCCGCCGCGCCAATAGCGCCCGCCACGACCAGTCGACCGCCGCGTCGACGGCGGCTCACCCGGGCGGCCGGCGGCGGTTGGCTCGGTCGACCGGCAGCGCCCTCGCCCCCCAAACGAGAGACGCTGCCGGGGCAGAGACCGCCTAGATGAACAGCGTGCTTGCGCTCTTGTCGCTGGCCGCGATGAAGGACGCGACGCCGCCGTAGGTCACGCCCTCGATCAGATCTTCCGGCGTTATGCCCAGCAGATCCATCGTCATGGTGCAGGCGATGATTTCCGCACCCGAATCCATGGCGGACTTGGTCAACTCCGACACCGAGTGGACGTCGTTGTCCTTCATCACCTTCTTCATCATCGCGGTCCCGGCCCCACCCATGTTCATCTGGGAGAGCTTCAGGTCGTCGGGACCGGACGGCATCATCATCTTGAACATCTTGTCCATGGTCTTGCGCTCCGTCTTCGGAGGGTTGGCTCGTCGCAACGCGTTCAGCCCCCAGAAGGTGAAGAACATGCGAACAGGCTTGTCCATCGCCAGGGCCCCGTTCGCAATGATGAACGCGGCCAGGACCTTGTCCATGTCCCCGCTGAAGACCACGAATGACATGCCGTTCCTGGTGTCCACGCCGATCGGCATGTCGGCGGTGTCTTTCTTCCCGCCAGCTCGGACCTTCATCACGTAGCCCGGGCCCTTCGGCACCAAGCTCAGAACCGTGTTTCCGTTGGCCTTCGCCCACGCCGGCCCGTCCTGCGCGAAACCGGGATCAGAGACCGTGACTTCAACGACGTCACCCGGGTTCAGGTCGGCCATGGTCTTGGAGAGCTTCATGATCGGACCCGGGCACGCCAGTCCCGTGCAGTCCAGTTCGATCTCCTTGGACGGTTCAGCGGGAGCCGTCTCCAGGTCCGCCTTGGAGTAGGTGATCTCCGCCTTCTGGGGCGCGGCACCCACATTGTCGATGTCGAAGAAGGCGCGGAACGTGTTCGAACCACCCGACAGCGTCTGCACATTCGTGAACCCGCGCTGCACCAAGATCCGGTAGGCAAGGTAGGAACGGAAGCCAACCGCACAGTACAGCAGGATGTGCTTGTCGCGGTCCCAGTCCTTAATCTGTTCCCGGAACTGCGCGATAGGAGCATTGATGGCGCCGGAGATGTGCCACAGGTCGTACTCTTCAGGAGTCCGCACGTCGACGATCATCGCGTCTTCCGCGATCTGCGGGAACTGGCCCGGATACCAAAGGGTCAGGTCGCCGCGGATAGTGTTCGCACCAACGAAGCCGACCATATTGACGGGGTCCTTCGCGGAACCAAACGGCGGCGCGTACGCCAGCTCAACTTCCTCCAGATCGAAAACCGTCATCCGCTGCCGGACCGCCATGGCAAGGGTGTCCAACCTCTTGTCCACGCCGTCATAGCCAGAGACCTGCGCGCCGTATACCCGGCCAGTTTCCGGGTCGAAAAGCGTCTTGATGTGCATCATCGCGGTGCCCGGGTAGTAACCGGCGTGCCCGGAGGGGTGGACGTGGACGGCGCGATACGGGATGCCAGCCGCAGTCAACTGCCGCTCTGTCGCACCGGTTCCGCCGACAACCATGTCGAAAACCTTCACGATTGACGTACCCTGCGTCGATTCATAAACCGATTCACGCCCACAAATGTTGTCCGCAGCCACACGCCCCTGCCGGTTCGCCGGACCCGCAAGCGGCGTCAAGTAAGTGCCGGGAAGCACGGGGTGTTCAGTTTCGACGACGTCACCGGCGGCCCAGATACTGGGGTCCGAAGTAAGCATGTGCTTATCAACTTTGATTCCGCCGTGCGGGCCCAACTCCAGTCCCGCGCCAACCGCCAGGTCCGTCACCGGGCGAACCCCGACGGACATAATGACGAGGTCGGCGTCCAGATTCACGTGGTTCTTCAACTCAACAGTCACGCTCTCCCCACCCTTGGGGACAATCGCGGCAGCCGCAGCCGACAGGTGAATGACGATGCCGCGCGAACGCAGGTGGTTCATCACCGGCATCGCAATCTCATGGTCAACCGGGGGCAGAATGTGGTCGGCGGCCTCCACTACCGTCACTTGAATTCCGCGGTGGGCCAAGTTTTCCGCCATTTCGAGGCCGATGTAGCCGGCACCGATGACGACCGCCTTCATCTTTTCGCCCTCGCCAGAACGTTCCTCAATACGCTTGTCTACCAGCGCCTTGATTCGGTCCATGTCTCCAATGCGGCGCAGCACCTGCACCTGGGGCAACTCAACGCCGGGCAGTGGAATGTTGATCGGCTCCGACCCGGGGCACAGTGCCAGCGAGTCATAACTCTCCGTGTACTCCTCCCCGGTATCCACATTTCGGACCGTCAGGGTTTTGTCTTCACGGTCAATGCTCATGACCTCATGTCCGGTGCGGACCTCTAGGTTCAGCAGCTCCCGCAGGGATTCCGGGGTCTGGACCAGAAGGCGCTCCCGCTCCTTAATAACACCCCCGATGTAGTACGGCAGCCCGCAGTTCGCGAAGGAGACGTGGTGGCCACGTTCAAGAATGATGATCTCTGCGTCCTCATCAAGACGCCGCGCTCTGGCCGCAACGGAGGCTCCGGCAGCTACGCCGCCTACAACAACAAGTTTCACGGGGGTGCCCTTCTTCACCATGACGGCCGGTCGACCGCTTTCGGTCTCCACTTCATTGTGAGGCCCATGGTTTTCAATCAGCATATCCACTACTTTGCCCGCACGCAGTGGCATTGTGGCACCGGAAAGCGACACTTCGTATTCAGTTCGAGGGCGCAGCGCCGCGGCAAAGGCGTACTCACAAAAAGCAGCGTCTGGAGTTCAAAAATACCGCGCAATCAGCGGGTACTAGTTTCGCAAAGTCACTACCCCAGAAGCGACTTGGCGATCTTCGGAAACTCAACCGATATCGCACGCCATAGTACGTCTTCGTCCGTGCCATCGTAGTCGTGGGCTATGAAGTTCCGCGCGGCCCGTATTCCACGCCAATCAACTTCTGGATGGAAGTCTCTATAGGTCTGAGGGAGCCTGTCAGCGGCCGTTGACAGATCGACGATCAGGGACCGTGCTATGCGCCGCTGATCATCATTCTCTGGGTCCGTGAACACTTGATATCCCCTGTCCGCCACCCGCTTCGCCGTCACCGCAAACTGGGAAATATCCCTCAGGATCGCCTGAACTCTGTATTCCCGATCGCGCGTCAAAGCTCCACCGCCTGTCCCAGAATCCGGGCCATAGTTGGCCCTGTCCCTCTATCAGAAACGACATCCACGTCTATCCCCAGAATGTCTTGTACCGCGTCCATGAACCCTGCTAGGTCAAAAACAGAAGCCTCTTCTGTCGGGCGAACCAGGAGGTCAACATCAGAATCCGAGTTAGCGTATCCCGACGCCACTGACCCGAAAACCCGAACGTCCTCAAGGTGACGACTGCGCGCCTCTTCGAGGATCTGCGCACGGTGCGCCCGCAGCCATGGCATTGAAGGCGCCTTACCGTCTGTCTCCATGCGCCCATGATATCGAGCAGCACAACGTGGGGCTAGGGCGAGGGCGCTGCCCCCAGCCCGAAGAACCTTTCGAAGAAGACTCCCAGTTTCTCAATGACCCGCTGCTTCTTCTCTGCGCGGGTCCCATCTGGACTGAACCGCGAGACCGGAGGCAGGACCTTCGTGATTTCAGTTCCGTTGGTCCGCAAAGCGCCTTCCTCAAAGGCCGCGGCCACAAATGCGCGCGCGTCCTCGCCCCTCAGATTTTCCTCCCCAATTATCGCGTCCAACTCCGCTTCTCTGCGGGCGGCAACGTACGCTTCCCATTCGGCGTCAATGGGACCGTCCAGACTGACGGTGTCAACGAAGTTTTCAATCAGGTCCTTTTTGTTGCGCAGGGAGGGGCTGGATGAGACGGCGCGACTGATTTGGGCGCGGATCTCCTTATCTTCACCGGCGCCGTGCTGCGCACGGTACTTCTCCACCAGCATCAGGATGTAGTCGACGTTGACTTCGACCTGTTTGACCAGCTCAATCTCAAAGACAACGTCTTCGTTAATGACTTCTCTGTCGCCGTCTTGGGTTTGGCGGAACTGGGCGTAAAGCTCCAGATAATCACTCATGTAGTCCTGCATCTGGCGCGGGCTCAGGAGCTCATTTCCGGCGAAGTCGTCGAACGATGTGAGGATGTTTTCTAGCCGCAGGATCGCGCCGTAGAGGTTGATGAATCCCTTCTGCGAGCCCTCGCCAATAACCGGCTGTCCCGGTGGGAAGTCGCGCAGCAGTTCTTCAACTTTCTGACGGTATTCCTCGTAATACTCCCCGTATGGTTTCAGCAGTACGACACCGCGCGCGTCTTTGTTTCCGAATAGTTCGAGGGCGGCATTCGTCTCCTCCTCCAGATTCCGGAAGCTCACGATGTTGCCGTAGGTTTTCACGGAGTTCAGAATGCGGTTGGTGCGAGAGAAGGCTTGAATGAGGCCGTGGGCGCGCAGGTTCTTGTCAACGAACAGCGTGTTGAGCGTGGTCGCGTCGAAGCCGGTGAGGAACATGTTGAC
>CAZTTD010000066.1:0-5326 GCA_964616925.1 uncultured Actinomyces sp. | reverse complement strand
TGATGGCATCAACGATGGTGTAGGTGTGGAGTTTCTCCCCGAACGCTTGCTCCGTCGTTTTCAGGGCAGCCTTGGCGCCGCTGGGTGCGTTGGCGGAGAAAATGGGCGTCCCGGTGAAGCCGAACAGGTTGTACTTCTTGAAGGCCTTCGTGATGGCTGTGTGCATGTCGCCAAACTGGGAGCGGTGGCACTCGTCGAATATGAGGACGACGTGGCCGGAGTAGATTTCATGCCCCTTATTGGCAGCTATAAAGTTGGAGAGCTTCTGAATGGTCGTGATGATGATTTTCGCGTTCGGATCCTCCAACTGCTTCTTCAGAACCGCGGTGGAAGTGTTGGAGTTGGCCGCACCTTTTTCAAACCGGTCGTATTCACGCATGGTTTGGTAGTCAAGGTCTTTGCGGTCAACAACGAAGAGGACCTTGTCGACGCCCTCCATTTTGGAAGCCAGTTGCGCGGCTTTGAAAGAGGTAAGCGTCTTCCCCGATCCGGTGGTGTGCCAAATGTAGCCGCCGGCTTTGGGGGTGCCCAGCGTCTTGTAGTTAGTGGAGATGGCGGTTTTCAGAAGAATGCGCTCAGTCGCAACGATCTGGTAGGGCCGCATCGCGAGCAGCATGCGGTCCGAGGTCAACACACAGTACCTGGTGAGGATGTTCAGCAAGGTGTGCTTGGCGAAGAACGTCTTGGCGAATGATGGTAGGTCTCTAATCGGCTGGTTCTGCGCGTCTGCCCACCAAGAGGTGAACTCAAAACTGTTGGATGTTTTGCGCCCTCGTCCACCCTTCGCGGACTCCCTGATGTGCGCGCTGCGAGTGGTGTTCGAGTAGTACTTGGTAAGCGTCCCGTTGCTGATCACAAACAGTTGAACGTACTCAAAGAGCCCCGATCCAGCCCAGAAACTGTCGCGCTGGTAGCGGTTGATCTGGTTGAACGCCTCCCGGATGTCAACGCCGCGCCGTTTCAGTTCGACGTGGACTAAGGGCAAGCCGTTCACCAGGATGGTCACGTCGTAGCGGTTGGCGTAACGGGCGCCCGAACCCGGCGCGGGGGCTTCCCCTACGCCCTCGCCCCGCTCCACCTCATACTGGTTTATGACCTGAAGTTTGTTGTTGTGGATGTTGGTTTTGTCGATGAGCGTGATGTTCTTGGTGGTGCCGTCGTCGCGCCGCAACAGTTGAACGTGGTCCTCCTGAATGCGCACGGTTTTCTCCACAATGCCGTCGTTCTTCCCAGCAATACTGGTGGTGAAGAACCGTTCCCATTCGGCATCAGAGAACGTGACGTTGTTTAGTTTCTCCAGGTGGGTGCGCAGGTTCGCAACCAGGTCCGCCTCGCTTCGGATCGGCAGGTATTCGTAGGCTTGCGATTCCAGGAGGCGGATGAACTCTTTTTCGAGGGCGGCCTCAGACTGATAGGCGGTCTCCGTACCCGGCTCGGGCACGTACTCCGCAACCACCGTGCTCTCTGAAGAGACAGCAATGGGGTCGTAGCGGTGGGCGGGGTTGGCTGTGGTCATTGGGGAGCCCCTCCTATAACCCATCTTGGACTGCTGTCTTGGCGCGTATCTGCGCCCAACGTACACGCGACCCATCACGGGACCTGTCCCGCAGGTCACCGAGTATGTTCACGTTATGACCCTATGCCACGGGTCCGACACAATGGGGCGGTTGGCTCCTCCTTCCGAAGCATTGACGAGAAATCGTGCGGGGGATAGTGTGTACACAAGGTTACACATTTGTTTGGAGGTGGTCGTAGTGACAGCATCAGTGGGCGTGCGGGAATTTAGGCGCAGCTTGAGTGATTTTATCGACCAGCCGGAACCTGTAACGATTACGCGACACGGGCAAACAGTTGGTTTGTTCATCCCGGTCCGTCGGGATCGCGAAGCTGATATAGCCGCCTATGTTGAAGCCGCGGGAAAAGCCAGCGCATTGTTAGCGAAGTGGGGCGCCAGCGAAGACGACGTAGTTGCGGAGTTTGATGAGCTACGACGCGCCGAATCTGCCTCCTCGCGGGCGTGAACGTGGAGCCGCGTCGTATCGTCCTTGACGCGAATATCCTTATTCGCGCGGTACTCGGCAAACACGTCCCAGCGATGGTGGAACGTTATGCCACCGCGGTGAACTTCTTTGCTCCTGAGATGGCATTTGTGGAAGCGTCACGCCATTTACCGACCATTGCTGAGAGAAGAGGTTGGGATCCAGCACCGCTTCTCGAATCGGTGGAGAGCCTGCGCGGCGTCGTGCAGCCAGTGGAACTGAAGATTATCAGTCCGTTCATGGATGCTGCGCTTGCTCGCATAGGCGCGCGGGACCGATGATGGAGTGGCAACGACCTTATTCACGTTGTGACCCTACGCCACAGGTCCGACAAAGAGATGGTTGGGCCCCGACAGCGTCCCAGTCATCTATTCGGTTAGTCGGGATATGCGCCCTCGCGATACGCCCATGATTGCCGCGGCGTCGGTCACTGATATTCCGGTGTTTCTGAGACCGCTGGCCGCACTTCGGGAGAGTTCCGCTGCCCGAATCGTTGCTTCTGCTGCTTCCCTGGTCGCTTCTCTTGCCTGCATAACCGAATCGCACTGGGGAATGTCGGGGATAACTTCCACCTCCGAGCCGGAGTGGTCCACTTCAGGCCAAGTGGTATCTAGGTAGTCGATGACCTGATGCTTCGCTCTGTTAAGCGTACGCACTTGGGTGTGGTGGTCATTGTCGATCTCCAGTTCCCAACCGTCATCCCACTTGTAAGCAATGACCGTCACCCTGTTCACAGCCTGCTCCTCTCAATTGCTTTCTGAGCGTCTCTGACTACCTTTGGTGAAACAATCGGAGCTTGAGTGATAGTCACGGTGACACTTCCGTTTCGCCAAACCTCGTGATCGCCTCTTCCTGCTGCTGCCACCATTTGCGCCGCAGATCGTCAAGCGTTGGCCCATGTAGCGATCCAATGTGCCATGTAATCCAGCCGTTGGACGATTGAAGTCCGAGAGCGGCCGCTGCCGCGGAACTAGGCGAACTATGCGTGACACCCTTAACCAAGATTTCACCGTCCGAGGTGACTGTCCCTGTCGCCTTCACATTCCCCTGCTTGAGGCACAGGACCTGTCCCGCGGTTAGGAGCCCACTGGAAACGATGTCGGAAAGCTGCACCCGGGTCTTCGGCACCGTCCCCAGGTGCAGTATTTCCTGCACCGGTACTTCGTCGGTGTCAACGTCTTTTTGCGCCCGAGTAATGTCCACGCCAGAGAGTCGAAGTGCAGCCAAGATGCTCTTCACGAACGCATCCAGGGAGATCATCATGTGAGGCGGAAGTGTCTCATCCCCGCTCTTCTTACCCTCAACAACAGTCAGCCCTTTGAGCGCGGCAACCTCCGCGGCGACTCTTCCTTCCAAGTAGCCGATCTCCGCCGTGTTGAAGCCGTTGGTGGTGTCGCGGCGAACCGCTACCGCGCGAGTCCACGGAAGCTGGGGGTTGCTGGCGTGATACATGATCCGCTGCCGTAAACGCCGAGCCTGCCCAACGTAGACCCGCCCGCTTCCATCGGACGTCAGGAGCACGTAAACCCCCGGCGCATTCCACTGTTCGGCGGGCACCGCGGAAAGGTTCTCACGGTTTATGTAAGCGACGCGGAGCGCATGTTCAACGAAATCGGCAATGACCGGCGCATCCGCCCCACTGGGAATCTGCACATTGACCGGAGTAGTGCTCACGACTTCTTCTCCTCAAATGTCAGCAGTTTGTCCCTGTAGTACTCATACTGTTTACGCCGTGCCGCCAGTTCCGCCGGCAAACCCACGCTGATGTCGTTGACGAGGGCGTCGAACTCATCCAAGATCGCAACAATGCGTCGTTGTTCCTCGAGGGGTGGGACGGGGATCGGGAAGTTTCGAACTTTTTTGGCGTTGAGGTTAGATTGAGACCCCTCGCCAAGACTCTTTAGTTTCAGGTATGAGCTGGCGATCCAATGATAGACAAACCGGTAATCGGCTTTGGATTCATCGATCTGAAGGTTGCAGCACGCTTGATTGGTTGTTAGCGCGATCCCCGCCACGGCGACCTTGGCGGCCGTCGCACCATACATCGCCACTATGACGGTGTCGGCAGGTACCCAGTTTGCCGCCGAATTCTCTAGGCCTACGTCCGTAATGGTCATGCTCGTGGACGTAACGACATTGAAATCGACTTCTTGTGTCCTTAGCCAAGGGATGGCACCCTCATAGTAAGCGTCGTTCCCGGTGGATGGGGTTCCACCTGATGACACTTTCGTAGATATCTGTCCTAAGTTTGACCAGTCGGATCCGATCGTAAGGAGGTCCTTCAGGAGCTCCCGCCTGTAGTACTCGTACTGCTTCCTGCGCGCCTCCAGCTCCGCCTCCAGCTCCGCCTCCAGCGCTGTGAACTGATCTAGGATGCTCACAATTTCTTGTTGTACGGGTAGCGGAGGAACGGGTACCCGGAAACGTGAGAACGTTCCTATCCACTGACGAGCATGGTTCCTAGGCTCAAACCGAATCGTCTGCATGACGTAATAGAGGTACTTGAGAAGAACTGCCGGATCGTCGGTTTCGGTAAGCATCTTCATGGCGGAAGATTTAGCCTTGAAGGGGAAGTCGACCCACTTAAAAGCAGTCGTGAAATCGTCAAAAATAACCACGGGGCTTGTCTGAGATGCTTCGTAGATACCGTGACTTTCATTGGTATACCCAAGGACGAATGTCTGGCCTGCGGTCAAGACTGGCACCGAGAAATCGTTGCCATAGTCAGCGCTACTGACTAGATACTTGGTCGGCTGCTCATACTTCATCACCTCCCCCAGTGCCCTGTACTCCACTCCATCCGGGCAATGCTCGGCGATCAACTCATCTACGCGGCTCATTGTGCACCCCCGAACGAAAAGGAGTACTCGGGCGCGTTGGTCTCAAGGAATCTGTCGAAGTCGCTTTGAAAGAGTTGGTCTTGGATGATCCAGTAACGCTCGTATTGTGTTTCCGCGTGAAGGCGCGCCTTCTCCATGGACAGCTTTTCCGGACCGACAAGAATCTCCCTGTCATTGACCTCCAAGAATCCATCTAACTTAGCCGCCCAGTCCTCCATGGACATCGGGATCTTGCGCAGTGCTTGGAACTCCCCGAAATCTAGGTACATGCTGACCAGACGATTCAAGAAGTCCAATTCCGTGTCACTCAGGTAATTCTTGGCAACCGTGACGTCGGACTTCAGTATCTTCCCCGACGGTGCCTGCGCCCACGACGTCAACCCCATGTTGACTTGGTCAGCATCGGCTCTATCGAAAATGAGTTCCGCGGCTGTGTGGCGGTGGACT
>CAZTTD010000065.1:0-11685 GCA_964616925.1 uncultured Actinomyces sp. | reverse complement strand
ACCCCCAAAACTGGGTCGGAACCCCCCGACTAACAATCGGAGAATAACTACGTGGCTTGGCTGGGAACCCTGCCGGGGATCCTCTTCGTAATCGCGATCCTTGTTGTTCCAGGAGTTGCGATTCTCCGAGGCTACCTGCGCTTTCCCATGCCGACATCGCTCCTCTACTCACCGGTGGTAGGCGCTGCGGTGGTGGCCGTCGGGACTGTAGCGTTGCCCGTTGTTGGCATTCGTTGGTCGACACTGACGGTCCTTGTCTGGGTAGCCCTGATAAGCGCGCTTGCCATGGTCCCGCGTTTTTTAGCGTGGCGAGGGCGGGGGGTTGGCGATTCGCCGGAGCGCCCTCGTCCCGAAAATTCGCGCAACCCTATATGGGGCGTCCTTGGTTTTGGTGCGATTGGGACCGCCGTTTTCACCGTGAGTTACGCGGTGGCCGTCCTGCCTGCAATGGGAGCGCCTGACGCTATCCCCACCTTGGGTGACGCGCAATTCCATATGCAGGGCGTCGGCCTAATTATTGAGACCGGCTATGCGGCTCCGCTAAACCCATTCGGAATCTTCTACCCAGACATTCCCGGGGGCACTGCGTACCCGACCCTGTGGCACTCCCTAGTGGTCCCGCTTACTTCCTTTTATTCCGTCGTCGAAGCCACCAACATCGTCGCGATGGCTGCTGGGCTGATTCTGTGGCCATGGGGGATAGTTGCCTTAGTCGCTTCCATCCGACCCGCCGACAAGTTGGCAGCGCTGGGTGCCCCGCTTTTGGCCATTCCCTTCGTGGTAATGCCCGCCGTGGTCATGTATTCCAACGCTATTTTCCCCCTGGGTTTGGCTGCGGTGATGTTCACCTTCTCCTTGGGGACACTGGGGTTATTGATCAGGTCACCGCGCCCGCTCTACGTAGTTGCTTTTGTCCTGGCTTTGGTAGGCACCACCGCAGCACACTTCACCTCTGGCCTTCTCTTGATGGCGGCATTGGGTATATGGATGCTGGTGCTGGTGGGAGCAGTGGGTCGGAGACTCTTTGCCACAGGTAGGGCACTGCAGGCCTCCGCGATTATCGCAGCAGTCGTTGTAGTCCTAGGGGCGGCTTTTATTCTGATCCCCAAACTTGGCATGGTCCAGTCCCTGAATGCACGTGCCACGGAGTTCGTGCCCACGAAGCGGGCCCTGGGCAACTTTGTGTTGGGGCAGGCACTGATGCAGACCCTTAGCCTCATACCGCTGACCTTGTACGCGCTTGCAATCGCGGGTGTCCTTATCGGCGTGCGAAATAGGGTAACGCTGGTCATGGGGCTGATGTCAGCGTTCCTTTTCGTCATGTACGTTGCTGCGGCCGGCCCTGATTCTTACCTGAGGATCTTCACTTCTCCGTGGTGGAAAGATTCCACGCGTTTCATTATCGTGCTTATCCCGCTGATCACCAGTTTCGCGGCTGTAACGCTTTCGTATATGGCGGCTGCACTGGCTAAGAGGACCAGCAACCCCGCGCGCGCCACCGGGCAACTTGGTGCCGGCTTTGCCGTGGTCATTCTGATCCTTGGGATACTGAATACGCCGTTCTCCCTGAACATCGTCAAACAGCGATACATAACAGACTCTTATTCAAGAGACGAATCTACAACCGTGGCGCTCACGGAAGATGAACTGGAGTTGCTTGCCTACCTAGATGAGAACTTCCCGCCCGGGACCGTCCTTGTTGGGGATCCTGACACCGGTGTGGCGTGGGCCAGCATCGTGACAGATCTGGGACAGTTCCAACAGTTACGCATGCCAGAGGGTGGATTACAGTCGTTCCTGGGCGCCAACTTTGATCAGATCCATGATGATCCGGCCGTTTGCCAGGTCATTTTGGATAACGACATTGAACTGTTGGTGGTTTCGGGTGAACCATCGTCCCAGTTCGCCCGCTACTTCACCGGATACAACGAAGTCGATACCTCCGAAGGGTTTGACTTAGTGCATCGGGTTGGGGACGCGCGGGCCTATAGGATCACAGTCTGTGACGAATAACAGAAGTGGACAATGATTAGTAAAGCAAACTCAGCCAACGGGAACGTTGAGAACACAGGGCTGTCTGACAGCGTGCGTCCTCAAAAACCGTTCTGGCAGTACTGGTTCCTGATCTACACGTTTGGCCAGCGCGACCTGAAGGCAAAGTTCAAGGGCAGCGCCCTTGGTTGGCTTTGGTCCCTGGTGGTGCCCCTGACAACGCTGGCCATCTACTCAGCGGTCTTCTCCATCATCATGCGCATTGTCCCACCCGATATGGGGAATGGACATAAGGGTATTTTCGCGATCTGGCTTTTCTGTGGCTTAGTTTTCTGGTCGTTCTTCACGACCACGGTGAACAACGCGATCCGCGAAATGTTGGATGCCGGGCCCATCTTGCAGAAGATCTACTTCCCAGCCTACGCACCGGTCCTAGGTGTCGGAATGGCAGTTGGGGTGCAGTCCCTGATTGAGTTGGGGATCTTGGCGGTCATACTCCTGATCTTCGGTAACGTCTCCTGGACATGGTTGCTGGTGCCGTTCTACCTGGTGTTCGTCGCGATCTTCGTCGGATCCATCGCAACGATCTTTGCGATCCTGAACATTTACTACCGCGACGTCGCCCACCTGGTCAGCATCGCTTTGCAGCTTCTCTTCTACGCCACACCCATCATCTACCCGCTGTCGATGGTGGACATTACCTGGAACGGGATAAACCTCCGGACCGTGATTGAGGCGAACCCGCTGGCGTCCTACGTGAGTCTTTTGCGGAGCCTTCTTTATGACCTCACCCCCGGAAGCCTCTTCCAATGGGCAATGGTGATACTGGCAGCCTTCGCGGCGTTTGGCTTTGCGTCGTGGACCATGCACACAAAGGGCGTTGACCTAGGAGAGTACGTATGAGCGATCTGGCCATTGAGGTCAAGAACCTCACCAAAACCTTCACTTTGCGTGACGAGCGCCGAAACACGGTGAAAGAAGCCTTCGTCAAGGGATCCGGCGGAAAGAAGAAGACTTTCAATGCCGTGGAGGACATATCGTTCCAGGTTGAAAAGGGGCGGACATTCGGCCTGGTCGGACACAACGGCTCCGGGAAGTCCACACTTCTAAAGATGCTGGCTGGCGTCTACCGGCCCACTTCAGGCCTTATCCAAGTTGACGGCAACGTCTCAGCCCTTTTGGAACTGGGAGCGGGTTTCCACCGGGAACTCACGGGACGGGAAAACATCCGCCTAAATGGAGCGATCCTAGGGCTCTCCAATAAACAGATCAATGAATCCATGGAAGCCATTATCGACTTCGCTGAACTGGGGCCGTTTATTGATGTTCCTGTCAAACAGTATTCGTCCGGCATGTTCGTGCGCCTAGGTTTTGCGATCGCAGTGATGCTGGAGCCGGAAATCCTCATCGTTGACGAAGTCATCGCGGTTGGTGATGAGGCTTTTCAACGCAAATGCTTCGACCACATCTACAAGCTGCGTAGGCAGGGGACAACGATCGCGCTGGTCACCCACTCCATGCCTTTGGCGCGTGAGCTGTGCGACGAAGCCATCTGGCTTGACCACGGGGTAGCGCGAGCCATGGGGCCCATAGAGTCGGTCGTGGAAGAGTACATCAAGAACGTCAATGAGCTTGAGGAAGAGAAGCTCCTGACCTCGGTCCCGGATCTCAGCCAGATCTCACGCAGAGGAACCGGAGAAGCCATAGTTCGGGACATCACTATTTTGGGCGAGGACGGAGTGGAGACTTCCATCGTCCGCTCTGGAGAAGACCACCGCCTGCGCATGGAACTGGAGGCATCAGAGCCCCTAGATGAGGTTGAGGCCGTGGTGTCGATCTACCTTGAAAGCGGAGCCATGCTTTCGTCCAAGAGCTCCCTCCTCGAAGGGCGTACCTACAACGTTCCACGTGGTAAGTCCGTCATTGAGCTGGGCCTGCCTGCATTGCCGATTGAGTCAGGAAGTTACTGGCTTTCCACCTCATTGCGCGGCTACGGCCACGTTTGGGATCATGTGGATAAAGGCTGGAAGATGCTGGTGCGCTCAGATTCTGCAAGCTCAGAGACTGGGCCCGTGCGTCTGGCCGGAGACTGGGCGGACTTAGAGGTGATTGATGACTAGCGCGGTGAACACTTCCGAAGAGTTGCGACTGCTTCGACACCAGTTAAACCAAGCAAACAGCAGGCTTGCGGAGTCTGAAGCGGAGCGCGCGGAGTTGAGGAGGCAGAACGTACGGCTGGCCTCTGAAACTGCCAATGCACAAAACCAGCTTCGCGCGATGCGTAGCTCTCCCGCTTGGCGTGTCAGCGTTGCCATCCTTTCCGTTGAGGACAACGTTAGAAGAGGTATTGCCAAGGTGAGTGGGCTGGCGCGTGACGCCAAGCGAAGGACAATTGGTTGATGCAGACCAATGACTTCCGGGTTGTCAGTGGCGACCCAAGCTGGATTGAGGAGGGTGGCCCAGACGGCAAAGTTGCCGTAGTGGCATCTTGGAGCGCAACGCCGGTCATGTCCCGTTCTCTATCCCAATACCTGTTTGAGCTGGAAAAAATCGGCTTCTTGAGCCTAGTCATCAACACCTCAGAGTTAGACCAAGACTTGGAATGGCCGCATGGAAAACCGGACTCTACCGTGGTTGTCGTGCGCCCCAATGTTGGATATGACTTCGGGTCGTGGGCGGCCGCCCTCGACCGTTTCCCAAAGATCCGCGGGTTTGGGCAAGTTTTACTCACGAACGACTCACTGGTCGGTCCGTTTGCGCCGCTGACAGAGATAGCGACCGCCATGAATGAAACCGGTGCTGACCTGTTCGGACTTACAGAAAACCTGCAACATCACCGGCACATGCAGTCGTTCTTCGTGTGTTTTAAGGGCGGGATTTTGAATGATCGGCCGTGGCTGAATTTTTTCGCGGCGGTGCGTGCGGAGTCAAGCAAGGACGACATCGTGCAGAAGTACGAACTGGGACTCACCAGGACCGCGCAGAGATACGGATACTCTTGGGTTGTCATGCTTACAACGGAGTCCTTGGAAGGCGGGATCGGTAATCCAACGTTTGAGCGCTGGGACCTTCTCCTTGATGAAGGGGTGCCTTTCGTGAAGCGATCTCTGATTACGCATTCCCAGTACCGCGCGACCAGGGCGGAGTTGGTGGACGCCATCGCTCTGCGCTACAACGAAGACCTTGATGACTGGATGCCTGACGGTTTGAAGGCCCAACCCAAGAAAGGGGGAAGTCAATGATCAGTGACATATCAGCCCAAGGCGCGAAACTGTTGGCGAAAGTTCGGCAAAGAGGCGTGTATGAGTCACGCAAGGCCAAAGTTGCGGTGTACGAAGCCCTGCGGTCGAAGCGCGCGGGTTGGCAGGGGCTGGGGCCTGCTGCTTACGTGGACTGGGTGCAGCGGTTTGGCGGCAGGCCAACCGCCTGGGTTCCACCCAACTGGCGTACAGAAGACCAACCCATTCGGACATCGAACGCACGTGTTTGCGCCGTTATCCACGTCTACTATCCGGAACTCATCCCGCAGATTGCCCAGGAGCTGTCGAAGGTTCCCGTGCCGATCGACGTCCTCGTAACCAACGCGTCGGATGCGACCGTCACGAAAGATGACTTCCGCGTCGGACTTGTTGAGCGTGTAGTTGTCCTGCCTGTTGAAAACCATGGGCGCGACATTGGGCCACTTTTGTGGCTGGTGAATGCGGGCTACCTTGAGCCCTACGACCTCGTACTGAAAATGCACACCAAGAAGTCAGCGTGGCGTGAGGCGCACGCGGACCTTGAGGGCACGGGTGAAGGCTGGCGGGACTCTCTGTTGGAGGGGCTGGTCGGATCAGAGGACCACGTTGCGCAGATACTGGGGGCGTTCCAAGAAAACCCGGACCTTGGGTGCGTCACCCCTGACGGGAACGTAGTCGGCCCAGAGCACTGGGGATCCAGTGAGCACGCCGTTGGGGAACTCTTACGGCGCTTGGGTCTATCGATTGGCTACAGTGACCTGCAGTTCGCGGCCGGATCCATGTACTGGATTCGCGGATTCTTGCTACAGGGCTTGCGTGCTCTGGCGATGGGACCTGAGGACTTTGAGGAAGAAGCCGGGCAGATTGACGGGACGACGGCGCACGCCATTGAGCGCCTGATCGGGGTCGTTACCAATGAGGCTGGCTACAAGACCCGAAGCGTGTCGGATGCTTTATCGGCTACGGTCTCCTTGGGTGACCAGCGGACCCAGGATGTGCTCGGCGTCGTCCATGAGGGACGTTACAACCCGGAAAACCCGCTGTACCCGGCAGCACGGGTCGTCCCGTTCTATCTGCCGCAGTTCCACCCGACGGAAGTCAATGATGATGCGTGGGGGAAGGGCTTCACGGAGTGGTCGAACGTTGCCCAAGGACGGCGCATGTTTGAAGGACACGTGCAGCCCCTTGTCCCAAGTGAACTGGGTTTCTACGACCTGCGTAATGATGAGGTGCGTCATCAGCAGCTGGCCCTGGAACGATACGCAGGCATAAGTGGCCTGATGTACTACTACTATTGGTTCTCCGGGAAGAGGGTCCTAAACCTGCCCATTGAACGCCTCCTTGCCGACGAATCTTTGGATCAGCCGGTGTGCGTGATGTGGGCGAATGAGAACTGGACTAAGGCCTGGGATGGTAGAGCCGAGGACGTGCTGCTGGAGCAGCGTTACGACCTAGTCGGGGCAGAGCAGTTCATTGAGGACGTAATGCCTCTATTGAAAGACTCCCGTTACATGCGCATAGACGGGAAAGCCATCCTGGCCGTCTACAGGGCTGCTCAGATCCCAAATGTTCATGAGGTCGTTGACCTCTGGCGGGAGCGGGCCCGACAGGAGGGCGTGGGGGAGCTGTATCTGCTCAGCGTTGACACCGGCAAGCGTTTTGATGGGCTGGGAGCCAAGTACAAAGACTTTGGATTTGACGGGAAGATGGCGTTCCCCCCGCACGGTGTCCCTTGGACCGCACACTCACTGCGCGGGCTGAAAGTTGATGACATGTTCTTAGGTAGGACGCTGTCCTACCAGGCAACTGTCAAGAGTGCGGTGACGGACGCGCGACTGCAAGATACGAACAGTTACCCCGGTGTCATGGTGACCTTCGACAACACCGCGCGTAAGAAGCGTCAGGGGGACATCTGGTACGGATCTAACCCGTACACGTTCAGAAGATGGTTGGAACAGACGGTAGAGACGGTGGCGGCACGGGAGCCCTCCGCACGCGTTGTTTTCGTGAACGCGTGGAATGAATGGGCGGAGTCGGCAGTCCTTGAACCGACATTGCGGTGGGGGCTCACCTACCTGCAGGCTGTCCGCAGTGTCGTTTACCAGTAGAACTCAGTGGGCCCCATCGGCCTCAACGAAAAACGGATTACTAAGGAAGGGAAGGCAGTGAAGGGAATCATTCTGGCGGGAGGGTCGGGGACGCGACTTCATCCGCTGACGCTTGGCACATCCAAACAGCTGATGCCGGTGTATGACAAGCCAATGATCTACTATCCGCTCACAACACTGATGTTGGCAGGGATCAGGGAGATTTTGGTTATTACGACCCCGCATGATGCTCCGGGTTTTGAGCGTCTTCTAGGGGATGGTTCCCAGTTCGGGATTGAGATCACCTACGCGCAGCAGGAGGTCCCCAACGGGCTTGCGCAGGCGTTTGTGATTGGTGCGGACTTCATCGGGGATGACAAAGTCGCCCTCGTCCTTGGAGACAACCTCTTTTACGGTCCCGGTATGGGCTCAAGGCTTTCCCAGCTAACAGACATTAAAGGCGGCGCGGTCTTCGCCTACCACGTCGCGAATCCCAGGGAATACGGCGTAGTTGAGTTTGACGAGGACTTCCAAGCGCTGTCCCTTGAGGAAAAGCCGGAAAAGCCACGTTCAAACTACGCGGTTCCAGGCCTCTACTTCTATGACAACTCCGTCGTACAGATTGCACGTGACCTGAAGCCTTCCGCGCGTGGTGAGTATGAGATCACGGATGTGAACAAAGAGTATTTGTCGCGCGGGGATTTGGCAGTTCAAGTGTTGCCTCGCGGCACAGCCTGGCTGGACACGGGGTCTTTCGACGACCTGTCGGACGCCGCAATCTTTGTCCGCACCGTCCAGGACCGCCAGGGTTTCAAGATCGCGGCCCCAGAAGAGGTCGGCTGGCGAAAAGGATTCCTCACCGATCAGCAGTTGAGGGAAGTGGCGGAGCCTCTGGTGAAGTCCGGATACGGGGAGTACCTCCTGTCACTTTTGGACGAGGACGGAGCGGCCTAAGTTCGCGGGCGCGCTCAGCATTCGGGAACTGCTTGCGCGCCCCGCACAGTCACAGCGGTCGTGGTCCGGTTCGCCCCAGCAATCCGTCGCGCACGCCTGCCCCGAGCTGCCGCAATCGCGCGGGTTCCTTTAGCCCAGCGAGGGCGTAGAAACCCAAGTACTTCGTCAAATATGACAGGTAGCCCAATTTCCACGCCAGGGGCATGAACGGCGCTCTTTGCAGCAGCAAGGTGTTTCGGACCATGAAGTAGTTGCGGAACGGGGACTGCGCATGTACCTGGCGCCCCCAGGGCAGCGTCACCTTCTCCTCCCCCAAAGCGTGGGTTAGGTGAGCGCTGCCCGATACTAGAATCCGGTAGCCCATCGCACCCGCACGCATACACCACGCTAAGTCCACGTGATCGATGAACAACCCTTCATTCATTGGGCCGACATCCAGTAGTGCCTCACGCGGGATCAGGCACCCCGAAGCAAGAACAAACGGAACCTCCATCGTTTCGCCCTCGCCCGGAATATAGCGCCTCTTCGCGCCCCACGTTGTGAAGGAGTAAACCAGACCCTCACCGGCCACGCCCCGACCATCCGCTGGGACCGGCCCCACGGCGGCGACCGGAGCGACCGTTTCCGACTGGAAACCGGGCAACGCTATCTGCGCTCCGGGGAAGAACGGGTTGGGCGTCGTCTCTGCCTGGTAGGTGCGAAGAAGATTGGCCACCATGCCTTCATCGGGCACAGAGTCTTGGTCAGAGAGGAGCACGAAGTCGGCGCCGCGATCCAAAACCCGCGTTATTCCGCGGTTCTGTGCCGCAGCGATCCCCAGGTTGGTCTGGTGGTTTTGGATTTCGAGGCCGAAACGATCCGCCAATCCCGCCACGACCTTCGCGTTTTTGGAACCGTTGTCGACGATGACACCGAAGTCAACTTGAGGGGCGAGGGCGTGAAGGAGGCGCGCCAAGGCACCCTCATCCGGGTTGAAGGTGACGATTACTGTTGCAACAGTCGGGCTTGCCTTGGCGTCATGAGTGCTCAAATCAACCTCTCCAGTCTGAAAGGCCCCGGTAGAATACAAACGGACCCACTGGAAGCATACCGACCGCAACTTGCGGCAGGCTCCATGTGGTCCCGAAACTTTTAGGAGAATGCATTGCGCGTAGTTGTTACCGGCGGAGCAGGATTCATCGGAGCAAACTTTGTACATACCCTTCTGGATGACCACCCTGAGGTTGACGTTCACGTCCTAGATGCGTTCACATACGCAGCCAATGAGAAGTCTTTGACGAACGTGACTGAGGATCAAGCGAAGAGGCTGACCATCACACGTGGGGATGTTGCCGATTTTGATCTGGTTGATGACGTGGTGAAGAACGCGGATGCGGTAGTGCACTTTGCCGCTGAGTCCCACAATGACAACTCCATCAGTGGTCCGGCCCCGTTCATTCAGACGAACGTGATGGGAACGTTCGCGATCCTTGAGGCGGTCCGGAAACACGGGACACGGTTGCACCACGTATCAACGGATGAAGTCTACGGCGACTTGGAGCTGGATGACCCGGCGAAGTTCACGGTTGACACGCCCTACAATCCGTCCTCGCCTTACTCTGCTTCGAAGGCAGGATCCGACATGCTGGTGCGCGCCTGGATCCGCACGTACGGGATTGAAGCGACCATCTCGAATTGCTCCAATAACTACGGTCCTTACCAACATATTGAGAAGTTCATTCCTCGGATGATTACGAACCGGCTGGTCGGCATCCGCCCTCGTCTGTATGGGGAAGGCGCGAATGTGCGGGACTGGATTCACGTCCTCGACCATAACGACGCTGTTTGGCAGATTCTGGAGCGCGGGACGATCGGGGATACGTACCTGATCGGTGCCGACGGTGAGGCCAGCAATAAGGAAGTCGTGCACATGCTCAATGAGATCATGGGTCATCCGAAGGATGACTATGACCATGTAGCTGACCGTGCTGGGCACGACCTGCGGTACGCGATTGATGCGACGAAGCTGAATGAGGAGCTCGGTTGGTATCCGAAGTTCACCTCCTTCCGTGAGGGGCTGGAAGAGACGGTGAAGTGGTACACCGATAATGAGGACTGGTGGCAGGCCGACAAGGAGGCCGTGGAAGCGGACTACGCAAAGAAGGGCCACTAACCCTTTGACCCCTCGCGCTGGAAAGGAGACGCTGTTATGAGCCGGGCAGACGCAGAAGTCTCCTCCGCGCAGGGGGCGTTGCCGACTGTCAAAGTCGCCCTCGCCACGTACAACGGCATGCCGTGGATTGGCCGCCAGGTGGAGACCATTCTTGGTCAAACCGGCGTGCAGGTTCAGGTGTATGCGTCTGACGATGGATCCACCGATGGGACTGTCCCTTGGCTGAAGCGGTTGGCGGAGATCGATCCGCGGGTGAGGGTCCTCCCGAAGCGAAAAGGTGAGGCTGGCGTTGCGGCGAACTTCCTCTACGCGCTGCGAAACTTGGATTTGCAGCCGGGGCAGTATGCGGCGTTTGCTGACCAGGATGATCTGTGGCAGCCAAGGAAGTTGGCGCAGCAGATTGAGTTCATGAAAGCCACTGGAGCGGATGCGGTTTCTGCCAACGTCTTGGCGTTTGAGGCGCGCAAGGACGGTGAGGTCTTGAAGACGCTGATCCGCAAGGATCAGCCCCAGGTGGACTGGGACTTCATTTTTGAAGCCCCCGGTGCCGGCTCCACATACGTGTTCAACTATCGTGCTTGGTCGACGCTGGTTGCCTACCTTGATAAGTGGGGCGCTGAGGACATCGCAGTTCATGACTGGTTTGTGTACGCAGTCATTAGAGCGGCTGGACTGAAGTGGGAGATTGATAGGCGTCCTCATGTGGCCTACAGGCAGCATTCCCGCAACGTTGCGGGGGCGCATAAGGGGATACGCGCCAGCGTCGTGAGGTGGAAGTTGCTGCGCAGTGGGCACTACCGCAAACAGTTTGTGTTGACTACGCAGGTCGCACTGCGCGCAGCAGCAGATGCAGGGCGCCCTGAGAGCTATCGTAAAAAGCTGGAAAAGTGGGAGGCGCTGCTGTCGGATACGTCTCTGCCTGCTCGTCTAGGTGTAGTTGCACGGGCGCGGGGGATGCGGCGCCGCCCATTTGAGCAGTTGTCGTTGTCTATGGCGGGTCTGCTGGGGGTCTGGTAGCAAGGCGCGATCGTGTGTCTTCATGCGTTGTGTGTTTTTCACGACACGGGCTGGGGTGCCTGGCAGGCACCGCGCGACGACAAACAGCCAAACTTACAACATCCAGGAAAACAGGTGAGTCTGCGACTCCAACATCTAGGAAAACAAGCAACAGGCAGGAAAACCCACAACAACAGCCAGGAAAACAATCACTGTTTTGAAACAGCAAACGGGCTCATCCACAACAAACAAACAGGACCATCAG